>CAZJBZ010000058.1:13617-16373 GCA_964543975.1 uncultured Spirochaetales bacterium | reverse complement strand
GGTTTTGTCGTCGGTATTCTCTTTACTACCCGCGGCGGCCTCTATTGGCTCGATATTGTTGACCGTGCCACCGCGTTCTACGGGCTGCTGATAACGGGGGCCGTGGCAAGCTTAGTGGTGGGATGGAAATTCAAAGCGAAAAGGCTGCGGGAACACCTGAATGCGACCTCCGATATAAAAGTCGGGGCTTGGTGGGATTGGCTTTTGAAAATCGTCGTACCCGCGGGGCTGCTTTTCGTGGCCATCTACGGCGGCTTCATGAAAGACTTGGCATCCCCCTACGGAGGATATCCGTTATGGGCGGCTTCGATGATCTGGATTATCCTGGTTGTGACACTCGTCTTGAGCTTCGTTTTTCAAAGTTTAAAAACCAAGACTCCTGAAGGAAAGGAGGAAGAGTAATGCTAACCACAGGTGCAATTTTAACCATCATTATCGGATGGGGTCTCTTTATCGGCGTCCTTACGTATCTCTTTACCCGAATCGGTAAAGGCGGAAAGTGGGAAGATTAATGCTACGGACTGCGCGACTGTAGTTTGTTTGCCACAGGGGAACCATTTTCCCAGGGGTCATGCCGAACGTCATGCCAATCGGCTTCCGTTCGGCACCCCCTTTTCAGGTATTGCCAAGACAACCTCACCATCGTCCAGCTCAAATCCGGTGATCAACACCTCCGACCGGATATCCGCAATCTGCTTCGGTGGGAAATTGGTTACGCAGACGACCTGTTTGCCGACCAGTTCCTCTTTGGTATAGAGAGTGGTAATTTGGGCGCTCGATTTTTTAATACCGTAATCACCAAAGTCGATCGTCACTATGTAGGCCGGTTTTCTCGCCTTCGAAAAATCTTCCGCTGTGACGATAGTACCGGCCCGTAATGCAACCTTTTCAAAATCGTTCCATGATATTTCCGCCATACGATACAGTTTAATACATCATATCTTCATCATTAGGCATAGCCGGCTGCTTTTCTTTATCAGGAATGTCGGTTATCGCGCATTCGGTTGTCAGGAGCAGTCCCGCGATCGAAGCCGCGTTCTGTAAGGCGGAACGGGTAACTTTCACAGGATCGATAATACCCGATTTAACCAAATCCTCCCATTCCATGGTATGGGCATTGAAACCGATGTTATTTTTCTCTTTTTTAGTCCGTTCAACGATTATCGAGCCGTCCAAACCGGCGTTTTCAGCAATTCTGCGAACAGGTTCTTCCAGGGCCCGTTTGACGATGACAAAACCAACCTTCTCATCGGCGGAAATTTCGGCGGGTACCTTTTCCAACGCTGGAAGAGCTTTCACAAGGGCGATCCCGCCGCCGGGAATAATCCCTTCTTCGATTGCCGCGCGGGTTGCCGAAAGAGCGTCTTCCACCCTGTGTTTCTTCTCTTTCATCTCCACTTCGGTCGCGGCCCCTATATTGATCACCGCGACACCGCCGGCCAATTTCGCCAGTCGTTCCTGCAGTTTCTCACGGTCGTAATCCGAAGTGGTCTCTTCAATTTGGGCCTTTATTTGGGCGATTCTACCGGTAATATCTTTCGACTTCCCTTCGCCCTCGATTATGGTGGTATTCTCTTTGTCGATGTTTATCTTTTTCGCTTTGCCGAGTTGGCTCACGTCGACATTTTCCAGTTTAAAACCGAGTTCCTCGGCTATTACCTGACCGCCGGTGACAATGGCGATATCTTCGAGCATCGCTTTCCTGCGGTCACCAAAACCGGGCGCTTTTACGGCACACGCCTTGAGAGTGCCGCGAAGGTTGTTGACAACGAGAGTTGCCAAAGCCTCGCCGTCCACCTCTTCGGAAACAATCAGTAACGGCTTTCCGCTCTGCGCAATTTTCTCCAGAAGGGGAAGCAAATCTTTCATATTGGAGATTTTCTTGTCGTGGAGAAGAACGTAGGCATCCTCTAATTGGACGGTCATAGTTTCGCGGTTAGTAACAAAATAGGGAGACAGATAGCCGCGGTCAAACTGCATTCCTTCGACAACTTCCAGTGAGGTTTCGAGAGATTTTGATTCTTCGACGGTAATAACGCCGTCCTTTCCAACCTTTTCCATTGCGTCCGCGATAAGATCGCCGATAACCGGGTCACTGTTGGCGGAAATAGCAGCTACTTGGGAGATTTCTTCCTTTCCACCAATCTCTTTGGCTATCTTCTTTAATTCTCCCACAGCAATTTCCACTGCTTTTTCGATCCCCCGCTTAATCTCCATCGGGTTGATGCCTGCCGCGACACTCTTGAGGCCTTCTTTGATGATCGAGTAGGCAAGCACTGTAGCGGTTGTGGTACCGTCACCGGCGACATCGTTGGTCTTTGTCGCGACTTCCTTCAACAGCCGTGCCCCCATGTTTTCATAGGGGTGCTTCAATTCGATCTCTTTAGCAATCGTGACACCATCATTTGTGATAGTCGGAGAACCCCATTTTTTCTCTAAAACCACGTAACGTCCTTTCGGCCCAAGAGTTACTTTAACTGCGTTTGAGAGCTTCTCGACCCCTTTAAACAATTCGTGCCTTACAGCTTCATTAAACTGCAATTGCTTTGCCATGGCTTTGCTCCTAATTTATAAATAATGTAAATAAATTTATCTAGAGCAAATATAGCTAAATTCTACGAATAGTCAACATTTTTCGCTGATTGCGCGCCGGCCTTTTTATTTGGTATAATTACGGGTGATCGATAAATAAAATAAGGTGGAGACAATCATGAGCAGCAGAAATAAAGTAAAGAAGAGTATGAACCACAAACAAA
>CAZJBZ010000058.1:6735-13607 GCA_964543975.1 uncultured Spirochaetales bacterium | reverse complement strand
GACGTACCGATCGATTTTGGGTCGACGGCTGTTTCCGGGATACATTGTTCCATCGTAGAGAAGTTACGCGACCGTTACGAATTGGAAAAACGGCCCGTAAAAGTGCATGAGCCGTATCAAATGCTGGGGCTTATGGAAGAAGATTTACAGAAGGCCCTGGGTGTTGATACCGAAGGGGTTTTCGGTTACGGCACTTTTTTCGGTTTTCCGGTGGAAAAGTGGAAGGAATTCCGCCTCCCATGGGGGCAGGAAGTGCTGGTTCCGGAGAAATTCAACGTGACCGAAGAAGATAACGGCGATCTCCTTATCTATCCTCAGGGCGATACCTCCGCCGAACCGAGCGGAAGGATGCCTTCGGGCGGCGTTTTCTTTGACAGCATTATCCGGCAGGAGCCGATAAAGGAAGAAGAACTCGATCCGGCCGACAATTTGGAAGAGTTCGGACCTATGAGTGATATTGAGAAAAACCACTACAAAAAAGAGGTAGAACGAGCGTCCGCCACCGGTCGCGCGGTGGTCATTACCCCTCCGGCAACCGGATTGGGTGATATCGCCCTGGTGCCGGCCCCTTTTATGAAAAAGCCGAAAGGAATTCGCGATATTACCGAATGGTACATCTCTCTGGTAAGCAGACAGGACTATGTCCATGAAATCTACGCGAAGCAGACCGATATCGCGGTGGAGAACCTGAAAACACTCTACTCCCTTGCGGGCGATGCCGTGGACGTCATTTTCCTCTGCGGTACGGATTTCGGGACCCAAACCTCTACTTTCTGTTCGCCGGAAACATTTCGAGGCCTCTACCTTCCCTACTATCGAAAGATGACCGATTGGATCCATGCCAATACGCCGTGGAAAATATTTAAACATTCGTGCGGTGCGGTTGCCGATTTTGTTCCGCTTTTCATAGAAGCAGGTTTCGATATTCTCAATCCTGTCCAGCTCTCGGCAGCCGGGATGGACGCGGAGATGCTAAAACGGGAATACGGCGATGACATCACCTTCTGGGGCGGCGGGGTGGACACCCAAAAAACGCTGCCTTTCGGTACGCCGGACCAGGTGCGGGAAGAGGTACTGAGGCGGCTCGAGATACTATCGAAAGACGGCGGTTATGTCTTCAATACAATCCATAATATAGTCGCTAAATCTCCGATTGAAAATGTCGCCGCTATGATCGAAACCGTACACGAATTCAATCAATAAAGCGTCGAGGGAGTTTTCCATGAACGGGCGAGAGAGAATCTATGCAATGGGAATACACACGTAACATCGTACCATGCAAAAAACCAATCTGCTGATTACTGGTACTCTCTTTTTCGGTATTATCTCGCTTTTTCTCGAGCAATCCGATATCACCTCCCCGCTCATCTCCATCATTATCAATGTCATAGACATCATCATTGCCATATTGCTCATCACGGAGATAGTAACCGACTACAGATTGTCGCCATACAAGAAGATATATTTTAAAAGCAACCTCTTCTCCCTCTGTTTCGCGCTATTCTATTTGGGACTGTTTTTCTATACAAAACTCAGCTTACCCGGATTCGGATTCGGAAGCATCACGGGAGCGGGACCTCCGGTAATAACCGCGGGATACGCGCCGATCGTCATCATTATCCGTAATATTTTCATGATTTTGAAGGTTTTTTCCCGATTTCGGCGGCTTGCCGGTTTCATCGAAAACATAACCATACATCCGGCACAGACCATCTTTTTTAGTTTTCTCGTTGTCATTATTGTCGGAACATTCTTATTGATGCTTCCTTTCTCTACCACCAGAGAAAGCGGTTTGCCGTTTATCGACAGTCTTTTTACCGCCACTTCCGCCGTCTGTGTGACCGGTCTTATTGTCGTGGATACGGCAACCGCGTTTACTCTATGGGGCAAAATGATCATCTTAGCTCTTATCCAAATCGGCGGATTAGGGATAATGATTTTATCCTATTTTACTATTTTCGCCCTCCACCGAGCGGTCTCAATTGAAGACAAGCTCCTCATCTCCTACATGTTGAGCGAAGACGATATGAGGAATTTAGCGGCTTCCCTGCGTTCTATCATTTATATTACTTTTGCCGTGGAAGCGGCCGGCGCCCTTCTGCTCTATTTCGGTTTCTCAGTGTCGGGCATCGCCGAAACCGCCGGAGCAGCGGGAGTCTCAAGCGGATGGGGCAGTCTCGCCACCTTTACTATCGGTGATTTTTTTCGGACCGTCTTTTTTGCCGTTTTTCATTCGGTTTCCGCCTTTTGTAACGCCGGGTTTGCCCTGTTCAGTGACAGCTTGGAGCAGTATAAAAGCAGTCTGTTTCTTAACGCGGTGGTTTCCGGCCTCATCATCACAGGCGGCTTGAGTTTCATCGTCATCTCCAACATAAGAAACAGCATAGCGGACAGAATAAAGCGGTTGATCACCCACAAGCGGTTCCACATGCGAACGCTCTCTCTTAACACGAGAATTGTCCTTCTCTCCACCGCTATCCTCATTTTTACCGGCCTTCTCATTATTTACGCAATCGAACATGGAAAACTGTTCGCGCCAATGGGTTTGGGCAGGCAGTACCTCGCATCGTTTTTCCAATCGGCGACCCTTAGGACGGCGGGGTTTAATACCGTGCCCATCGGATCTCTCACTACCACAACACTCTTTGTTTTCATCCTGTTCATGTTTATCGGGGCCGCATCGGGCAGTACCGCGGGCGGCATTAAAGTAAACACGGTCGCCGTCATGGGGGCATACATCATTTCCATCTTACGACAACGGAACACGGTGACCATAGCAAACCATTCGATCGACATCTCCGTCGTACTAAAATCGTTTGTTATTCTGCTTTTCGGTTTGAGCGTGGTGGCCGCCGGCACTCTGGTCCTTCTCATGAGCGAGGGGGCCGCATTGACTGAAACCATGTTTGAAGCGGTTTCAGCCTTTGCTACGGTAGGGCTTTCGACAGGATTAACGACCGAACTCTCTTTTACAGGGAAAGCGACGATTATCTGTCTCATGTTTTTCGGAAGATTGGGACCGTTAACCGTTTTGGCGGCATTGGCCCCTCGAGAAAAGCAGCTTAAAATTTCGTATCCTAAAGCGGAAATATCTATCGGATAAAGGAAAGAACGTATGGCGAAAGAAAAAGTGTTCGCGGTCATAGGATTAGGCACCTTCGGCAGAAAGGTGTGTGAAGTATTAGCGGAGAAGGGAGGACGAGTTATAGCGATCGATAATCAATCCGATCTAATAGAACGGGTCAAAGATACGGTCACTCAGGCGGTTTTCCTCGACTCAACCGACGAGGAGGCGATGAGTCAGGCACCTTTGGAAAATGTCGATATCGCCATCGTTGCAATAGGAGAAAATGTAGAAGCAAGCATCATCACTACCGCGATTCTAAAAAAAATCGGCATCTCCTATATCGTCGCCCGCGCCATCACCGACATCCATCATCAGGTGTTACGACAGGTCGGCGCGGATGAAATTGTCAACATAGAAATCGATGAGGGGCAGAGGATGGCGCAGCGTCTTATCTCTCCGGAGGTTCTGGACCGTTTTCCCATTACCGGTTCGATCAGTATCGCGGAAGTGTATGCCCCCAAGGATGTCGCGGGAAAAGCGCTCCGTGAACTCGACCTTCGAAATAAAATGCGGATCAATGTTGTTTCTATAAAAAGGACCCTCCTCACAATCGATGAAATGGGAAATTCCGTTCAGGATGAGGACGTGATTTTCCCGACCCCCGACGAAAAACTCGAAGAGACGGATGTTCTCCTTGTTGTCGGAAAAAACGAAAATATCGATTCGTTTAAGAATTTGTAAAGGAGGAAACGGCGGTATGATTCTTTTTCGAAAGATCTTCATTATCCTTCTCTTCGGGGCTGTCTGCCTCCTGCTCATCGGAAGCGGTATCTATGGTTATCAGCTGCTCCTGGAAGCTCCGTCGATGGAGCAGGCGGCGCTAAAATACAACGCCGAGCGGTTTCTCTTTATCTCGCTTGTATCCGCGGCGGCTGTATTCCTTCTCGCCGCTTTTGCCTTTTACAGAGGCATTCGCGTTGATAAGGAGTTGGACAAGATTATAGAGCTAAACCGTTATCAAGATTTTTCTCCGAAGAGGAACATGGAAAAACTTGGAATGCTCGGTGACAAGATAACCGAGCTCTATAGAAGACTGAACACGTTGGGAGAGTATAAAACGTTGAAAATCAGCGCCCTTACCGTGCTGAACAGTTTTCTCGTAGAAAATGTCCATCTTCCTCTCCTTATTACCGATGTTCGCGGTACAATTCTTCAAGCGACCGAGGAGATTGCCGACAAACTGAAAAACGGTAAATCGGAGATGATCCGCTCTTCGATCACCGATTTTGTTCCGGAGATGAAGATGCAGAACGTCGTCTTCGAAGTGAATAAAGAGCGCGGCTCCATCGAAGTGAAGGCCGGCAACAACACCTTTTCCTGTTACCCGGTCTACAATCGGAACAACGAACTGTCGTATCTCGTCTTCAATTTAGGAAAGCAGGCGGTTTATTCGTCGGAAAAAGAGGTAAACTTCGCCGCAGGCAGCCGGACACCATCGGTCCAGCACCGTATCCGATCGAAAATCGCCGGTTTCTTAGACAGGGGGAAAAAGAAGGATCCGAACGGCAACGATTGAGGGGAAGTGTCGCCTACAATCTCGCGACTTCATCAGCCATAATTTCTATGCCCTTCTTCACATCCTCTTCGTTTTGAGCGTATGAAATCCTGATACATTGGTTGACGTGTGTCCACGCCTGTTGCAATCCGAAAAAGAAGTAGTTACCGGGTACGATCAGTACTCTCCGTTTCTTAAACCGTTCATAGAGCTGCTTCGAAGTGATCGGCAGCTCTTTAAACCATATCCAGAGGAAAATCGAACCTTCGCTCTTGTGGATTCGATAATCGAATTTGTTGCCGAAAGTTTCCTTGATCAACACTTGTGTTTTGAGCGATTTTTTCAGATAAAACGGTTTGATGATGTCTCGGCTGATGGAAAGGATTTCGCCCGATCGTATGAGGGGAAGTGTCAAAACCTGACCCACTGAAACATTAGCCAGACTGAGGATCGCGTTGACCGATGAGAGGGCTTTTATGATTGTCTCATCCGCTATGATGATTCCGGTCCGGGTCGACGGCAGGCCGATCTTGGAAAGACTCATGCTCAAGATGACATGTTCGTTCCAAAACGGAGTCACTTCTTCAAATATTATGTCTGGAAAAGGCGTTCCGTACGCGTTATCGAGGATGAGGGGAATGTCATGGGTCTCGGCAAGTTCGACAAGCCTTCGAACTTCCCTATCGGTAAGTACATTACCGGTCGGATTGGTGGGCCGGGAAACACAGATTGCGCCCACCTCATCGGTTACTTCCAGACTATCGAAATTGACATGGTATTTATAGGTGACTTCATCGATCTCTTCTATAGTTGACGGATATGAGAGGTAGCAGTCATCCTCCACCGTTTGGTCGGCGTAGCCGATGTACTCCGGCA
This sequence comes from uncultured Spirochaetales bacterium, assembly GCA_964543975.1. Classification (GTDB taxonomy): domain Bacteria; phylum Spirochaetota; class Spirochaetia; order SPDA01; family CAZJBZ01; genus CAZJBZ01. The sequence goes on along the minus strand of CAZJBZ010000058.1, from coordinate 8,109 downwards.
TCAAGGGGAAAAGGATTTTTTTTCTCCCCGACCCTTGGGGCCCTTGCGGCGCAACTCCCGTCGACGGGTGCGCGGTTGAGCCGGAAAACATGTTAAGGAGGATAAAAGACGATGTTTGACTGCCGTTTGTAATACCGATATTTTTCGCGGTCAGCGGCCAACCGAACTGCCGGTTAAGAAGTTCGGCCAACGCTTCCAAAAAAACCGTTTTCCCCTGCGGTTTGTCGTAGTTGGCGACCATCTCCTCAAATTCCTGCTTGTTCCCCAATATCTCGGTCATACGGCGCCGCCAAATGGTGTTGACTTCCGGAATATGGGCGGGATTTCCACCGCCTAACATGTAGTACTGCTCATCTCCGCTCATGGCGGTGCCTAAATCATCCATCAATTCTAGAATGCCGCTTTTTGTCGTAAACTTTTTGCCGAAATGTGAAAAAATCATAACCCCTTTACCCAATCTCCTTATTAAATTCCTTTATTGTTTCATCGATTGCAGAAACCGTATCGTGTATGGTGTTCCAATACTTTTCATAATCGTACCACTGGGCGTTCAGCTCCTCCAACTCCCGCTGCTGCTGTTCGATCCAGGTGTAGTATTTTAGATTATGGATCCGTTTGCGGTCGTAATAGGAGAGTTCAGCCATATTATCCGTTCCCACCTGTCTGAACAGTTCTATGTCCATGACAGCGTTTTCTCCGGTGTACGCTCCCCTACTGTGACGCTGCTCTTCTAATCGCGAGTCGTACAGCTCCATGGAATCGGTAAAGACGGTAAAAACAATGTCCCGCCCCGTTAATTCGTAGTACTTTGCGTACTTGACCGCGGCCAAAAGATTTCCGATCGACGAAATTCCCAAGAGCCCCAGCTGTTCGGTTGTCCGGTGAGTGACCCCGACGTTTTCCAGATGCTCCCTCCCCATCGGCTCGTTAAAGAGCCGCATAAGCCGTATGGAATGTTCGTCATCGACCGCGATCACCATATCGGTGTTCCTCAGGTTATGGATCCATGGGACATGTTTGTCCCCGATGCCCTCGATCCGGTGTCCTCCGAAGCCGTTCCGCAAGAGGGTAGGACATTGAAGCGCTTCCGCGGCAGCGACTTTGGAACCGGGATAGAGTTCCTTCATTTTGTCACCCGAACCCAGCGTACCGGCGGAACCGGAACTGAGCACCACCCCGGAGTAGGAAGCATCCGTTCCCTTTTCCATATCCAAAACTTTTTGGATGGCGTCCCCCGTCACCTCATAGTGCCACAGATGGTTGCCGAACTCTTCAAATTGGTTGAAGATGACGATATCGTCACGTGTCGCTCGAAGCTCCCAACACTTGTCGAAAATCTCTTTCACGTTGCTTTCGCACCCCGGTGTGGCGATC
>CAZJBZ010000058.1:0-6725 GCA_964543975.1 uncultured Spirochaetales bacterium | reverse complement strand
TCACCTCACCGGCGATTTTGGAAAGCCATTGAAACCGTTCCTGCGACATCTCCTCCGGCAGAATGGCGATCGATTCACAGGCAAGCAGGGCCGAAACATAGGCCCCGCCGCGGCAGTAATTCCCGGTCGATGGCCACACCGCCTTCATCCCGGTGGAATCGAACCGGCCGGTTACCAGACTTGGGGCCAGACAGCCGTAGGTTGCCCCGACCTTATGGGCACCTGTCGGAAACCATTTTCCTACCAAGGCGATGATTTTGGCATCAACCCCGGACAATTCGGGTGGGAGGACCATGTAGTTGATGCCGCCGAATCCCCCGCCCTTTGGGACCGGTTCATTCGCCCATGTTATTCGAAACAGATTTCTCGGATGCACGTCCCACAATCCGATCCCCTGAAGCTCATTTTTTATCGTTTCGGGTACAGTTTCGGGATTTTTCATCTGCTCAAAGGTGGGGAGGAGGATGCCTCTCTCTCTGCACCTACCGATGTTTTTCTTTCGAATCTCTTCATTCACAGACAATGGAATCATCAATCACCGCCTTATGCTTCTGAAAGCTACCATATATCCGCGGTAGAATCAAATGTTTCTGTAGTGTCGGTGGTACCTCCTCTTTACCTAACTTTCCAAAACGCATAGTATTATCGTGTGGGAACGCATGTACGGAGAGGAGGCGTATTATGAAATGTATCATCGTCGGATTAGGTGGGCGCGGGCTCTACTGGTATAGAGAGTGTATGGAATCTCCGGGGACGGAGGTCGTCGCCTGTGTGAAACCGACACAAAAGAACATGGAACGGGTGACCGGAGAATATGGAGTTGATCCGGGCATCATCTTCCCTTCTCTACAAGAGGCCATTGATGCGGTAGACGCCGATTTTATTATTGATAACACACCGCCCGCGGCACACGAAGAGATCGCTATGACTGCATTCGAATCCGGACTGCATATTTTAGGAGAAAAACCGATAAGCGATACCTTTCCCGCGGCCAAACGGATCGTCGAAGCGGGCAAGAATCACAGCCTGAAGCATATGATAACCCAGAATTACCGTTTCAATCCGCTCCCGCGGGTCACCAGGGCCCTTTTGGGGGCCGACCGTATCGGTCGGGTGGGGCAACTGGATGTATCGCTCTACGTCGACTGGGCCGACATTCCCGGTTCCCACTACGTACGTGAACCGTACATGTTCTTGACCGATATGGGGGTACACCATTTCGATATGATCCGCTATACACTCGGCCGGGAACCGGAAAGTGTCCGGGCCATAACCTGGAACCTTCCCTGGGGCTGGCACCACGGTGATGCCTGTCAGCTGATTCTGTTCCGGTTTCGCGACGGAACGGTTGCTACCCATCGGGGCATCGGCTGTACCGTCGGCCACGTCCCTGCCGGACACAACGGTGAATGGAGATACGAAGGACCGAAAGGCACCCTCACCTGGGAAGGGTTCGATCTCTACTATACTCACCGTCACAAGGTCGATCCGCAGATTCGGGAAAAAATCGATCTGGATGCGGAGATGCAGAGGATTGGGGACCGTTCAACCGCGGAAGAACAGAATCCTATGCTGCGGGAGTTCATTGCCTCCGTTCGGGAGGACAGAGAGCCGGAGTGCAGCGGAGAGGACAACCTCAATTCACTGGCCATGACCTTCGGCGCGGTAACAAGCGCGAAAGAAAACGGGCGGGAAGTGTTTCTTTCGGAATTGTAGCAGGTTATCGAATAGGCCGAAGCCAAACGCAAATGCTTGATACATGATAGATCTATCACAAAACAGAAATTGTTGGGCCTCTTTCAAAATGCTTCTAGGACTTGAACTCGGAATACGGTTATAATGGTGATTTTTGCAATTACCTCAGTTGACAATGATACCAAAACGTAACTATCATATAACCATGGCCAACATAACAATACGGAACATTCCTGACGGTCTGTTTGAAAAGATTAAGAAATTATCGTCTATAGAGAGAAGAAGCATCAATAACGAGTTGCTTGTTATTATAGAAAAAGGAACGCAATCGGAAATCAATCAATTCAACCGAAACGAACACCATATTCCAAAATCCATACAGATTAATCTATGGCAAAACCTTTCAGCAACGTGGGAAGACGAGAGAACGACAGAGGAAATAATAGACGATATTTACACAAACCGTACCTATGGACGAGACATTGATTTATGATTTTATTAGATACGGATATCTGTATAGAAATATTACGGAAAAATAGGACTGTCATAGAGAGAAGAGCGCAATACGATAATTCAACCGGAGTATCATTTATGTCGGTCGCCGAACTGTATTACGGCGCGGAAAAATCGCAAAATCGGTAAAAAACCACCACCTAATTGAAGAATTTCTCTTAACAATAGAAATAATACACACGGATACTGAGATACTCACGAAATTTGGAGAGCTAAAGAATATGCTTGCAAGAAATAATTCTCCTTTACCTGATGCTGATATATTTATTGCAGCGACTGCGTATAGAAAAGCCGATAGACTTGTAACCGGAAATATCAAACATTTTCAACGGTTTCCCAACTTGGTCATCGAGAACTGGCGATAATTAACAATTCGGACCTACAATCAAACAGCAATTTGAGACCGACCGCGTTCTCTCCGGCACAAATTCAGCGAGTGGTCATGGCAGGCAGCTTTCGCATCCGCCCCACCACCGCCGAAAGGTCCTGTTCGTGGAAATCGGCCAAAGTGGTGTGAATTTTGTTGTTAAATGGTGTTAGCCATCGTTCTTCGAGATGTCCCGGACCGAAATAGGCACCCAAGATCGAGCCGCCGGTGGCCCCGTAACTATCGGTATCGTTGCCCTGACTCACCTGCAGGCAGATGCCGTGGCCGATATCCTCGGCGAACTTGAGCGTATTGATGAGGGTACCGCTCTCCTGATAGACCATGCAGTGACCGTACTGCTGATACTTTTCATGAATCCGGTTATACCCTTCGAGCCAGTCGGAAGCACCCTCCACCATTTCGAGGCAGTCACTTACGATTTTGTAGAACCTGCTCTTTTGCGGAACATAACGGAGGGCGGTGTTGAAAACCTCGAGACGGTCAGTTTCCACCATTGCAGTTGCAATCGCCGCCGCTATGAACATTGTCCCGTAGATACCGGTTTTATGGTGGGTCATACCGGCGTCCCGCCAGGCCAGTTCAGCGGCCAGTTCCGGATTCCCCGGGCAGGCGTATCCGTACGCGTCTGCCCGGATGGCTGCTCCGCACAATTCGCTCCCGAAGTTGTACACGTTGACCAATCGATCGAGCTGTTCCTCCGTCCCTTCGAATTCGCGGGTCGGATAACCCAAACTTTCCGCTCCTGCTTTGATCAGGAAGGTCCGCTCCGGACCAAACGTATACTTCGGAGGCAAGTTTTCCAGCCAGAGGTTGGCCAGTTGACCTCTGGTAAAATCTTTACCGAATTGCTCTAAGACCATCATCCCCATGATCGTATAGTTGATGTCGTCGTCCGGGGCAACAGAGTTGATGTTCCCACGAATTGTAAGAGGAGCGGTCCGGTGGCGCCGACCCAGCTTTGTAAGGAGTGCATCCGAGATATAATCGTTAAGCGGCCACTCCCCGACCGCTTCGGCGGCACGCCTGATCTCTTCGAGAGTGGGGCGAATCTCGAGAGGTTTGCCCAGTATGCAGCCGCACACCGTGCCTTTAAACGCCCACTCGATCCTGTCGGCAGCTTCTTTTTCAGAAATGGTATTGAGGGGGCCGAGCTCACGGACCGGATCGCACTCCGATTTTATCGACTCAAGATCGTCCGGTTCGATGTAGGACCAGTCATCTCGTAACGACAGCGAGGCCAGCCTTTCCGCGAACTCCGACAGCTTGTCGTAACTATCAGGAAGCGATTGGAGCTGTTCTTCCAAACCGTCGGTCCGGAATCCTTGTTCTTGCTTACACCCCACCTCATGCAGCAGATTGTTTTTTATTACCTCGATTGATGGGAACATTAGCTCTTCAGCCCCCCTTGGGTAAGTCCCTGAATGAATCGTCGCTGTAAGAGAAGAAAAACCAAAATAATCGGGAAAATCATCATGACGGCAGCAGCACTGGTAAGGGTCCAGTCGCGGCCGAACCGATTGCTGAAGGCGTAATAACTGGTAACCACGGTAAACACATCCGTTTTGGTGAGAAACACTGTAGCGATGAGGAACTCGTTCCACACATACATCGAATTGACCAGACCAACTGTCAGAAAGGCCGGCCACGTTAAGGGAACAATAATCCTACTGAATATCTGCAATTCAGTCGCACCTTCTACCATGGCGGCGTCACGAAAATCGTTCGGTATCTGGATAAAATAGGAACGCATGAGAAAAATCGAAAAAGGAGAAAAGTGGGCAACATAGATTATAATCACCCCGAAGAGATTGTTCACTAGACCCAGCGAACGCCAAAGCGAGAAGAGCGGAACGAGGAAAAGTTGAATAGGCAAACTCTGAATTATCAAAAGATAAACGAGCACAGCGCCGGTAACTTTCCGGGGTAATTCCAGTTTCGACAAACTGTAAGAGGCCATACCGCCAAATAAGAGAATACCGAGAACTGATCCTCCAACCAGTATAAGACTATTACGCACAGTCACTGAAAAGTTACCAACCTTCCACGCTTCAGGGTAGTTTTCTATTCTTAGTTCTTGAGGAAGTCCTAATGGATTTTCACCGATCTCCGCGTTGCTTTTAAAGGAATTGAATACGAGCACTAAAATAGGACCGAGAGCAAAAATCAAAAAGAGTACCAATATAATATAGTTAACGGTGTGTTTTCGATGTATATAGTATCCCAGACTACGCATTATATTTCCCAACCTTTTTTTCTTAATATGACGAAGATAGCTATGAATACCGCGGAAAAGAGCGTCATGGTAATTCCGATAGCGGAAGCATAGCCGGCTTCAAACCGAACAAATGCGTTTTTGATTACCAGTGTACCGAGTACTTCGGAAGAGCCTGCCGGTCCGCCCCTAGTTAGAATCCAAACATAATCGAAAACCATAAAGGTCCAAATACTGGTCATAAGAAGTAGAAACATCAAGGTCGGTCTGATCCCGGGAAGCGTTATATGAATGAACTCTTGCCATACCGTTACGCCGTCTACCCTCGCAGACTCGTATAGCTCGATAGATATGTTCTGCATTGCAGTCAGCAGAAGCAGCATGATAAAAACCCACCATCGCCAGTTGTCAATAAAAAACACGGCAAGAAGCGACGTTTCAGGAATACCGAGAAAAGCCTGGTCCAGCCCCGGAATGCCGATTTTAGCCAGTTGCGCGCCTATACCAAGATCGGGATTCATAAGATTACGCCAAATTCCCGCGGTCACAACAGAGGGTAAGACAAAAGGAATGAACAACATTGTCCGGAACGCCAATCCCCCTCTTTTAATCGGTGCAAGCAGGGTGGCAACGAAAAGCGCCATCGTGAACGTTATGACGGAAAACGATAACCACAGACAGTTATGAAGGAAAGCCAATTTAAAATCTTTGTCCTCAAGAATGAGATGTCGAAAGTTATCCAACCCGATAAACTCGGCTTTCCCAATTCCCGACCATTCGGTCATCGAATAATAAATTGCACTTACCGACGGTCCGATTTTTACAATAAAGTGAAGTATTAAAATCGGTATAAGGAAGAGCCATGGGGTTAGTTTCCTCATCATATTTCGTCTATAAAGTTGCCTACCGATTTCGGTCATATTACCAATCCTCATAAAATAAAATCATTGAATTATCGCTACTACTTTTCTTAAAAAGGCCTGCCCGGCGCGGCTAATTACTTTCCCTAATAAAAATCCACCGTTTAAACTGTCTATTATCCATTATCCCTTGAAAGGGTCCGCAAATTGAAACGCTTCGTAGGCCCACTTTCCTTTTAACGGGTCGATTCCGTTTCCCTCGTAATCGGGATGTTCGCTTGCAACGATTCCCCCATTCGGTGTGGAGAGATGTCCAACTAATTCCGCCGCTTCCCGAATAATCTCTTCTTTCGTACCGCGAGGCATCGTATTTTGGATATCGACTGGTACGTTAAAGCAAATCTCACCTTTGAAATTTCCCAATTCACTCAAATTAAAAATTCTTGGTTGCTGCAGGTTGAGAGATTGAACACCCAATTCAATAAAGAGCGGAATAAAATCAATTATATATCCGCACGAATGAAGCCACACATTCATGCCGTTGTCACGGACCGTATCGAATAATTTCTTATAACGAGGGTAAAAAAACTCTTTAAAAAGAGCAGGGCTTATCAATGTAGAACTTTGTGTTCCCCAATCGTCGCTCATCGATATGCCGTGGACCTTGCCCCGATACCTCCTTCCGATTTCTTTTACCACCGTTATATTGTACTCGTTTATCTTGTCCGCCAACTCCATAAGTTTATGCGGCTTTTCGTACAAATCTATCATCGTTTGTTCGAAACCATGGATAAAATGGAGTCGTTCAAAAAAAGTGAACCATATGATATCGGCATTAACGTACGAATCTCGCGCTTCCTTTAAGTCCGAATCTATTTTTACATAAATTTCTTCATCTAAAGGATCGGGAAAAACATACTCGTCGAGATTGTTCAGATCTTTCAGCGGAAAATCGGTGGGCTGGCCCATCGTTTTGTCATTTATTTTTTCAAACTTACAACCAAAGCGGTCTACTGTTACGGATAGACTTCCATTATCACCTCTACCCAACATATTC
>CAZJBZ010000057.1:12746-16432 GCA_964543975.1 uncultured Spirochaetales bacterium | reverse complement strand
CCATATCGGTATGGTCATGCAGGACGATTATCTATTCTCCGATACACTCTTTGAAAATATCGGATACGGGAGGCTCGATGCGGATGAAAACGAGATTTTGCAGGCGTCGAAACAGGCGAATGTCGATCGTTTTGCCGAAGAACTTCCTCGAGGCTACCATACCGAACTCGGACCAAGAGGCGTCAAAGTGTCCGAAGGCCAGGCCCAGCGTATTGCCATTGCCAGAGCTGCATTGAAAAATCCGCCGATCCTGATCCTGGATGAGGCCACTTCCTCCGTCGATTCGGAGACCGAAAAAATCATCCAGGAAGCGTTGGATGAGCTGACACAGAACAAGACGTGTATCGTTATCGCGCATCGATTAAGCACGATACTCGGTGCCGACAAAATTCTTTTCATCGAAAAGGGAACAATAGCCGAAGAGGGCAATCATCACGAACTTCTCGAGAAAAACGGTAAATACGCGCATTTTTACAAGCTGCAATTTAAAGAGGCGGCGAAGCTATGACCGTGTTCCTTCCTTTTTCTTTTGCCTCGTAGAGGGCCTTATCGGCTAAAGCGAACAACATATCCGACGTGATTCCCGCCTCCGATTCGCGTGATGCAATACCGAAGCTCGACGTTATCGATAATGATTTTTCCCCTATTGTTATCGGTGTCCTCTCAATTGTGGTCCGTATCCGTTCCGCAACCATGTGTGCTTCCGACAATTTCGTTTCCGGGAGAAACACGATAAACTCTTCCCCTCCGTATCTGCCGAGTATATCGAATCTCCTCAATGAGTTTTTACAAAACGCGGCGACCTCCTTCAGCACGGTATCTCCGACGGCGTGGCCGTAATTATCATTTACCCGTTTAAATTTATCCAAATCGATAAGGATGAGGGATAGTGGTTGTTTCTTCCGTTGCGCCCGGTCGATTTCTATCTCAAAGAGTTCAAAAAAATACCGTCTGTTGTAAACGCGTGTCAAGTCGTCAATGCTGGCTAAAGAGTGGAGTTTTTGCAGCAGCTTTGTTTTTTCGGTAACGTCGGTCACTAAAATTGTTTTTCCGACAACCTTTTCCCGGTTGTTGGTAACGGGAAATATCCGGATATTGAAGAAGACGGTCGACCCGGCAAGCGAAATCTTTAATTCTTCGTCTATCTGACCCACCGTTCTCATCCGATCCATATACGGTCCAAACACTTTCAGAGTGACTGCTATCGGTTTTCCGACGGAAGATTGCTTGAGAGCGGGAAAGATAAGTTTTGCCGAATCGTTATAGTCGAGTATCCTCTCTCTATTATCGATAACGATTATTCCATCCTTTATCTCTCCTATAATAGTGTCCCATGCAAGAGGCAGAATATCAAACATATTGAACTTGAAGATGGCCGGCCCGAAAAAGATACCGGTAAAACTGAAAAGGATGGAAGTGGGGTTGAAGTTTTCGAAGGGAGGAACTGAAAAGACGTATAAGACGCTGCCTAAGAGCGGAAGAACGATTCCAAAGATCAAAAAAAGATAATGACGTCTGAATACTTTTTTCGCGTGCATGCTTTCATGAACAAGAATAATAAATGAGAAGAGAAAAAGGAGATATACAAAAGGAACAAAAACGGCGTTATGCCACCACGCGTAATCGGCCTGCAGAAGAATGATTCCGGGATACATTACGACAATCGGATCTCCGCGAAACAAATGGTGCGTTTCATGGGTCCATGCTAAAATATTCGTGATAACAGGGATAAGCAAGAGTAAAACAATGCTATGAGGTTTTGGGACCGGACGGCCGATTAACCGAAGTGTGGTTATAACCCATAAGACCGGAGCCGCACCGATCGCCGCAAATTGGATATTGGCCCAAATAAGTTTCCACTCTTTTGAAACGCATGCGATCTCGAGAAGGTACGCTCCGATCCATACGAACATGGTGAACATGGTTAAGAAAAAGATGAGGGCAGCCTGCTCTTTACGATGAAAAAGACTGTAGATCGATAAAGCGGAAACAATCACAAGAGCGAGTAATAATGGATAAAGATAGGGGGTCCAATACAGCTGCATTGTAGTAATACTTCCTCTGTCGGTTTATTTTTAGATTACTATACGGTTATTTTTTCGTTAAGATGGTTCCACAAGAAAACATCATTTTATTATGGAAAATTGAGCTTGCGTTATCGGTAAGAACTGTTTTATTATTGATAGTACATACCGCATTGGAGGTTTTTCATGAATATTGTTCTTGTCATTGTTGATACACTTCGTAAAGATCACGTTGGAGCATACGGAAACAGCTGGATAAAAACTCCTTTTTTCGATCAATTTGCCGCGGAAGCTGTCCGCTTCGATCGAGCGTATCCGGAATCACTCCCTACGCTTCCGGTCCGGCGGGCACTCCATACCGGGAAGAGGACTTATCCTTTTATCGGACACAGAGACTATAAGGGCGATTTTAAAGGTGCACCCGGATGGGGACCGATTCCCGAAGAACAGGACACACTGGCTGAAATAATGAGCGGTTATGACTACCGTACCGCCTTCATTACGGACTGTTATCATCAATTTAAACCGTCGAAAAACTTTCATCGCGGATTTGATGAGTGGATTTGGGTCCGGGGACAGGAGCACGATAAGTATAAAAGCGGTCCGTCGGTATCTATCCAAGAGATTGAAGAACATATGAACCGTACGGTCGGTCAAGATCCGGTAATGGCCGATTTTTTACGAGAATACTTAAGAAATAACAGCTATAGAATGACCGAGAAGGACTACTATCCGGCCCGTGTTTTTACCGAAGCGACCCGATGGCTCTGGGACAACCAGGACGCGAAAAACTTTTTGATGGTGGTCGATTCGTTCGATCCGCATGAGCCGTGGGACCCGCCCCTCTATTATAGAAAGATGTACGATCAGGACGACGATTGTATCGATGTTATCCAGTCCCCCTACGCGAGATGGGAAGACAAAATGACGGCCCGGGAGTTAAAACGGATACAGGCGAACTATGCCGGGGAAGTAACCATGGTCGATCGGTGGTTCGGTTTCTTCTATGAATCGTTAAAACTATCAGGCAGACTTGAAGACACCATCGTTGCCGTTATCAGCGATCACGGTCATAATCTGGGCCACGATCCCGGAGACAAAGGATTGGTCAGCAAACAGGGCCACCCCATGACCCGCGCGGTGGCGGACCTCGTCCTCATGGTGAGGCACCCTTCCGGTGACGGGGCAGGGACCGCCTCCGACGCTTTGGTCTACGACCACGATCTTACCGCCACTCTGATGTCGATGATCGATATCGAACCGAGGCAAAAGATGGACGGTATTGACTTTTGGCCTGCGGTACGCGGCGGAGGCGGTATTCGTGACTACGTCACCGTAGCCTGGGGTCCGCTTGTTACCGTTGTTACCGAGAAATGGTGGTACAATGCCGATATCTGGGGGAATGGAGAGCTGCTGCACGATCTTACGAAGGACACACATCTGGAACACAATCTGGCGGCGGAACACCCTGAAAAATGTAAAGAGCTTCGAGCCTGTGCGGTTGAAGACGCGGTCGGAAAGATCCCTGAAGAGTTCAACCACTATTTGGGTAAACCGGGATGCACCCCTTACGAAGACGCGCGGGGTCCGGAACTGCTTCAGTCGATTATGGAAATTCACGGGAGAGAGAAAAAGAGATAAGAGATAAGAGAGGACCGGTCC
>CAZJBZ010000057.1:0-12736 GCA_964543975.1 uncultured Spirochaetales bacterium | reverse complement strand
GGCGGACCGGAACAGTATGGCTTTTCCCGCATGAACAGTGTTTTCTGTTTGCACGCTCTAGAAGATCGTTGTTCATTGTTTTTGCTGACCGTAATAGGCGTTTTTACCGTGTTTGCGGAGGTAGTGTTTGTCGAGAAGATTCCGAGGACACTCTTTCGCGTCCTCGTCTATCGAGAGGGTAATCGATGCAGTTCGAGCAATATCTTCTAAAACGATCGAGTTCTCCGCCGCCTTTTCCGGTGTAGCGCCCCAGACGAAAGGCCCGTGATGAGGGACCAGTGCGGCAGAGACCTGCATCGGTTCGATACCATTGTGCCTGAACCATCGAACGATGACCTCACCGGTGTTTTTCTCATAGGATTCGCTAATTTCCTTGTCCGTCAGGCTGTCGGTAACAGGGACGGAGCCGTAAAAGTGATCGGCATGGGTGGTGCCGAAACAGGGAAGGTCACGACAAGCCTGGGCCCATGACGTTGCGTAGCGGGAATGGGTATGGACGATGCCTCCAATATCGGGAAATGCTCTGTAGAGAACCAGGTGAGTGGGGGTATCCGAAGAAGGATTCAATTCCCCCTCAATAACCTCTCCAGAATCGATTTTCAGAAGCACGATATGCTCCGGTTTTAAAATATCGTACGAAACTCCGCTCGGTTTTATCGCCATAACGTTATTCTCACGGTCCACACCGCTTGCGTTACCCCAGGTCATGATTACCAGACCTGCTTTTACCAGATCGATATTGGCTGCACAGACCTGTTCACGTAATTGTTCGTATTTCATACCAGGGAATAGTACGGATAAAAGGTGAAGTTGTAAAGTGTTTTAAGCAAGACAGAAAAGTTTTTAATTAAGTATATTAAAATTATGAATAAAATATAACGTTATTGCAAACGTTATCATTAAAAATAATCAATTACTTAAAAAAAAATAATAAAAATTTTAAAGTTATATTATATAAGTAAATAGAGTATCAAAAAATTATTGACAAATATTAAGTTATATGATAACGTTATTGCAAACGTTATCATAATATTGGAGGTTTCATATGAGAAAACTTATGTTAGTTTTAGTTGTGTTTCTGTTTGCTGTATCTGTAGCGTTCGGATCCGGCGAACAGGAAGGAAAGGAGGGTGGTAAGAAACAGGTTGAACTTACCATCTGGGGTTGGGATTTTCGTGCTACAAAGGATGTTGCAGAACAAACAAAAGCATTTGAGGAGAAATATCCGAGTGTAACTATCAATGCTATGAACATGGGTGCGGACGATCTGTTTGATAAGCTAAATATAGCTATTGTATCGGGTTCCGGTGCACCGGATATATGTTTCAATGTTGATACTCAAGTGCAAGAGTTCTATAGTCAAGATGTATTTTATGATCTTTCTGAATTCTTACCTGGTTGGGAAAATAATTTCGTTCCTGCAATCAGTTACCGATGGTCATATGAAGGAAAACTCTACGGTGCACCATATGATATGGGGCCTTTTGTAACCTTTTACAGGAAAGATATCTTTGACCAGCTCGGTATAGATTTTGAATCTAATGTTACCAGCTGGGAGAAATGGATAGAAATCGGCAACAAGGTGACTGTACCGAATGAAAGATATATGGGTGCTTTTTATGGCGGTGGTCATTTCAATGCAATTTCTTGGGCAGCAAAAGCGAAAATAACCGACCGGAACAATTCTCTTCTATTCGATAATCCAAAAGCGCAAGAAGTGGCTCAAGGTATGGTTGATGCTGTTAACAAACATGGTGTAGCAGAATACGCTGACTATTTTGATCCCGCGGGATATGAAAAAATTAAAGCCGGTCGATGGATTACCGTGCCCACGTGGTTTTGGTATCAGTCTTTTGGTCTAAAAGATCTATCTTATACCGAAGAGTTGGATGGATCGTGGAGAATTGCACGGGCTTTGCCATGGAAAGAGGGTGATCCTCCCACAGGTGCGGGTTTTCACTGCGGCGGTCTCTGGGTCGTTCCTAAGCAGACTGAAAATCCAGATTTAGCAATCGAATTAGCTGCTTCTTTTGCAACCAAGGAAGCACAGGTAAACCAGTCAAAAAGCAGAGGCATCTTCCCGGTCAATGTTGAAGCACAGGAAGTAATGGCCAACGAGTATCAAGACCCGTTTTTCGGCGGACAGGACACATACAGAATAGGGCTTGATCAGATGAAAGACGCAATGTCAGTCGGTTTCGGCGGGAAATGGCCGATCATTGAACAAGCACTCAATAATGCGATGGATAGAATGATGCTTGACGGTGTTCCGGTAAAAAAAGCTCTTACAGACGCGAAAAATCAGGCTGCAAAAGAAATGGAATAATTTTTTGATAAAAGCTGGACCAAAGACAGTTCATTATTGGTCCAGCTTTTCAATAATTCAATTTAATTAATGTTTTATTAATCACAATAATCTAGGATTCATATATGGGAAAATCTAATAAAAGAAGTATTGCTAATAAGACACAAAGGCTTGCCCCGTATTTTTTTCTCCTTCCTTTTTTTGCAATGTTTATAGCTTTCCAAGTCGGCCCTATTGCACGTGGAATCATCATGAGTCTTCAAGATATAAAAGCCGCAACCGTTCCGCCTGAATTTGTCAGATTAAAGAATTATGCAAGCTTATTAACAAATGCACGTTTCTATCAGAGTCTGAAAGTTACCGTACTCTACACATTAGGACATGGCTCTCTGCATCTTATATTAGCTCTTATATTAGCTCTTATCCTTGATCTTGAACTGAAAGGTAGAAACGTTTATAGAATGATTTTTTTTCTTCCGGTTGTAACTTCTCTTGCAGTGTCCGCATTAATCTGGCGGCTTATTTTAGATGATGAAATCGGTTTATTGAATGTTGCGTTACGAACTATAGGTTTTCTTGGAGAAAACGCCTGGCTTCGTGATCCAAAATTGGCTCTTCCTTCGATAATTGTAGTGGGAAGCTGGAGATGGTTTGGTTTTGAATTAGTGATTCTATTGGCAGGATTGCAGAATATACCACAGGAATTATACGATGCTGCAAAAGTTGATGGAGCTAAGACAATGCAACGTATTTGGTATGTAACCTTGCCGATGCTTTTTCCTGTTCTGTTTTTCGCAATGACAATTACTTTAATCGGATCACTTATGCTTTTTGAAGAACCATTTATTTTGACCAACGGTGGACCAAGAGATAGTACCCTGTCCATGGCTATGTATCTTTATCAAAGTGGTTTTTCATATTTTAAGCTTGGTTATGCTGCTGCTATAGGGTATGTGATGACACTCTTTATCATTGGAGTTGCTTTTCTTCAAATAAAATTACTCGGAAGAAGAGCAGGTATGTCATCATAAAAGGAGATTAAAAATATGGAAATAAAATTACAGTCTAAAATTATTTTATATCTTATACTTACTATAGTTGCCGTTGTAACGATTGTTCCTTTCTATTGGTGTTTTACATCATCTTTTAAGCCGCGAAATCAGATATTCGATGAACCCAGTTTAATTAATTCTGAAATGACCTCTAAACATTATAATGAACTTCTTACAACCACTGATTTTCCTCGTTGGGTCTTTAATAGTATGTTTATTGCTTCATGTTATACATTATTATTTCTTTTTTTCTGTTCTCTCGGAGGATTCGCTTTTGCAAAATACAGCTTTAAGGGCAAGGAGGCGCTTTTTCTTATTGTACTAAGCCAATTAACGATTCCTTTATGGGCAATCGTAGTCCCTCTTTTCCTCTGGTTTTCCAGATTAGGTTTAATTGATTCATATCTTTCGGTAATTTTGCCTGGTAGTGCCAATGCTTTTGGTATTTTTTTGATGCGTCAATATATGATTGCAGTACCGGATGAAATAATGGATTGCGCGCGTATTGACGGCTGTAGAGAATTTGGTATTTATTGGAGGATCATACTACCGATAGTTCGACCTGCCTTAGGTGCATTAGCTATTTTTGCTTTTCTTCAGTCGTGGAACAACTTTCCCATGCCTCTTCTTTTTTTACGTAGTTCAGAGAAGGTTACAATTCCTGTCGGTCTGTCCCAATTTGTCGGTGTAAGAGTCTTCGAGTTTGGTATGCTTATGGCAGGGGCAATGCTTTCTATTATCCCGGTCTTAATTTTGTTTTTGGTTATGCAGAAACAGATGGTCGCGGGTTTAACAATGGGTGCAGTAAAGGAATAATTCAATATAAACACTATAGGAGATAACATTTATGAATAATGATAAAACTATTATTTTAGAAAACGAATCGTTAAAAATTGAGTTTGATGCAAATACTGGAGCTTTGGTAAAGGTCTATGTACCTGGAACGGAATGGGAGGCAATCGGCGATAAGAATTTAGGATTATCATTTCAGATGATGGTTCCGCTCCCAAAGAGACGCAATAATAATGTTTTCGGTAATGATCAAGTATCGCCAAAGGTGACAGTCGCGTCCGATAAAAGTTCGGTACAGTTTGTTTGGGATACGGTAACCTCACAATATGGCGGAAAACACGATATCACAGTTTTTGCAAATGTTACTCTTGAGAAAAATAACGTTGTCTTTGAGATGACAATTGATAATAAATCGGAATATACGGTTGAAAACGTACTCTATCCTTATATAGGCGGGCTTACCCCACCTCCGAACTCGGAATGGTTTAAGACATTCATCTATAAATACGCTGCGGCAGACGAATGGTCAATATGGCCGCAATTCGATAATCACAGAGGGTACTTCGGAACCGACTATCCTTTTCAGGTGGCCCAGTGGAGTGCTGGAACCGGTGCTCCTATGTCGCCGTACATCTTGTTACGGAACAAAAATCAAGGTCTCTATATAGGAGTCAATACACCTAGTAGTGAGCTTGTCGCGTGGAACCTTGAACTGAGGCCGGGATACGGCAGTTCAATTGATCACTCGGTCCCGAAAGAAAAAACAATAGCCGATAAAGATGTCGATACCAGATTTGCTGCCGTTCATGTACCCTATATTCAATCCGGTGAAAAGAGGACGCTTACGCAAATCAATATTGAGCAGTTTACAGGAAGTTGGGAACAAGGTGTAGATATCTACAAGGAATGGCGGAGAAACTGGTCGAAACCGCCGGTCATTCCGGAATGGGCCAAAGAACCACACTCATGGCAACAAATCCATATCAACTCACCTGAAGATGAATTACGGATGCAGTTCAAAGAACTAATAAAAGTCGGTAAACAGTGTGCTAAACATGGGGTTAAGGCGATACAGCTAGTCGGATGGAACGATGGAGGTCAGGACCAGGGGAATCCCCTTCACGACCCGGATCCGAGGTTGGGAACCTTCGTTGAATTGAAACAAGCGATCAAAGATATTCAAAAACTTGGAGTGAAAGTGATACTTTTTGCGAAGTTCACCTGGGCGGATAGGGCTACTGACTGGTTTCGGAATGAATTAGTTAAATATTCAGTAAAAGATCCATATGGTGACTATTATCATTATCAAGGTTATATGTATCAAACCCCGACTCAACTATTAGATATCAATACAAAACGACTTATCCCAATGTGTTTTTTGAGTAAGAGATATCTAGAAATTTGCAATAAAGAGTTTAATAAGACTGTTGAGTTGGGAGCAGACGGTATTCTTTTCGATGAATGCCTTCATCACACGCCAACCTTACTCTGTTTTGACACCGATCACGGACACAGATATGGTGCTCCGACATATGCCAACGACAATGAGCTGATTTATGGTTTCAGTAAAATCACTGAAAAGAACCATCCTGAATTTCTTTATGCAGGAGAAGCCTGCTACGATTGGGAGTTTGAAAGCTATCATCTCTCCTATCACCGAAGTGAAGATGTCAATCACATACCGTTGTCACGCTACATGAGGCCGGAAGTGCCTCTCATGACTGCTGTAACCGGATTTAACGACCGGAATATGATAAACCAATGTTTACTCTATCGATATATCATCAGTTACGAACCGTACAATTTTAAAGGAATGTTAGATGACTATCCTTTAACGATGGATTACGGGAAAAAGATGGACGCATTGAGAACCAAACATCGTAATTATTTTTGGGATGGTGAGTTTACGAACAAAGTTGGAGCCAACGTAACACGGAAAGGCTGTGAATATCATCCGTATGCTGTATATAAAAACCGTAAAGATGATTCATACGGAGTTGTCATAGCAAATTACGACAATAAAAAAACAATAACCGTCAAAGCTACTTTAGATAATGGGAAAAGGTTAAAGAAGTATCGTCTTGTCGATGATCAAACATGGCATGATAAAGATGAAATTATTATTCCTCCCGAATCCGCTGTAATTGTTCTTGAACAGGAGTAAATCAAGCAGATGGCCTCGATGAAAGATGTCGCAAAACTTGCAGGCGTTTCCGTTTCAACCGTTTCTCGAGTGGTTAACAGTAATTTCGTGGTAGAAGAAACGACACGACGGAAAGTTGAAGATGCTATAAAAAAGGTCAATTATAAACCAAATCTTTTAGCAAGAGGTTTACGGTCAAAAAGTGGGCACATGATTGGTCTCGCCGTTCCGGAGATACTTCATCAGACATTTACTCATTTTATTAAATATACTGAAGAAAGTGCGGTTAAAAACGGATTGAATTTAATTATCGGGAATACACACAATAACGCTGAGATTGAGGAAGATTTTATTATAAGTCTTTTACAGCGTAATATCGACGGGATCATTCTCTCCCGCGTTTCAGATAAAAGCCGTATTCTTCATATTGTGCGCGATAATGTGCCTTTTGTAGTTTTAGACCGAGCACTTGAAGTTGAAGATATTCCGACCGTCATTCTTAATAATTTTCACGCCGGAGAATTGGCAGCCGAACATTTGATCGGTTTGGGTCACAAAAAGATCGGCTGTGTAACCGGTCCATTGGATATTGCTTTATCTCGAGACAGACTAAATGGATTTAAATCTGTCTTAAAATCACATGAGATTGAGTTACCAGACAATATGATCTACGAAGGAGATTTTAAATATCAATCTGGTGTCGATGCAATAGATTATTTTCTACATCAAAGAATTAACCTTTCAGCTATTTGGGCGCAAAGTGATTTGATGGCAATCGGCATTATGAACAGAATTCGAAAAGCCAATATCCAAATACCTCGGGACTTTTCGATTTTAGGTATGGATAATATTAGTTTCTCTGAAATAAAAAGCCCACCGTTAACCACTATTGCCCAGCCGTATGAAAAAATGTGCCAAACAGCAATTGACATGCTGATTAAACAAAAAGCGGGAAAGCAGTTAGAAAGAATGAAAGAAGTGCTAAAGCCGGAACTTATCATAAGAGAGACAACAGCACGATACACGAAACCGGAGGACAATTAACATGAGTACGAAAAAAGATTTGGAAAAGACTGCAATTGAAGTCTTTAAGAATGGTGATGGTATTTTTCGACTCATCCCTACTTTTGTGCCTCGCCGTTTCGGAGAGCCCGGTGGAAGACTCCGGCTTCATCCGGACGATTATTACGCTTTTGGAATGGAGCGAGGTGCGATAAAAGAAAGATGGTTCTCCTCAGTTATCTCCGCTATGAACGGCCCTCTTGCAGCTGAGGATGAAGGTTTGAGTTACATCGATACCTCCGATTCAAATACAAAGAGACTTTCTCTCCGTAAAGCAATAGAGCTATTAAAAGAAAAGGTAATAGGAGAGGAACTGCAAGAGAAATACGGCATCTGGCCAATGTATTCCAAGTTCTTTGACTATAATACCCCCCTTTTTCACCATCTCCATCTGGACGATCAAGACGCCAAAAAAGTTTATATGATCGGGAAACCGGAATCATATTATTTTCCTCCTCAATTGAATAATCATTTAGGAGAATTTAATGTAACTTATTTCGGGTATGATCCTGATGTGACGAAAGATCAAGTAAAAGAACGTTTAAAAATATACAAAGATAGCGATAATCGGATTACCGAACTATCACGAGCCTATCGTATAGAACTTGGAACGGGTTGGTATACTCCACCCGGTGTTATTCACGCACCAGGGTCAGTTTTAACCTATGAACCGCAATGGAACAGCGATGTTAATTCCGTTCAGGAAAACATAACGGCAGGTGAAATATATCCATATGATTTCCTGGTGGAAAATGTACCGGAAAATAAAAAAAATGATTTTGATTATATAATCGATCTTTTGGATTGGGAGAAGAATGTTGATCCCCACTATAAAAAACATTATTTTCGTCCGCCGGTTCTCTCAAAAAAATCTGGTGCTGAACATACGGAAAAATGGATTAGCTATGCGAACGATTACTTTTCGGCAAAAGAGGTTTCGATAAATCCATGTACATCAATTACTTTAAAAGACAAAGCAGCTTATGGCTGTATTATAATTCAAGGTCACGGCACATTCGGCGTGTATGATGCAGAAGCAGCAAATTGCCTCCGGTTTGGCCAAAAAAGTGGTGATGAATATTTTATCAGTGAAAAAGCGGCTAAAGAGGGAGTAAAAATAAAAAATAAAAGCAATTGGGAGTCCATGGTTATTCTGCAGCATTTTGGACCGAACAATAAAGAGGCTCCTAAATAAATAAAAGTTTTTTTAAAAGAATTAGTTAATCATACCATAGGGTCATCTCTTTGGTATGATAATTTATGAAAATTGATAAGGAACTGATTTAATGATTTTAGAAAATGATCAATTGATAGTCGATATTAATAATGAGGACGGCAGTCTCAAAGGCATCGCAAATAAAAAATCAAATAGGGACGCTATTAGCCAAAAAAAGAAGGCTGAAAATTTCCGTTTGTCTATTCCGCTTGAAGATGACTGGGCTCATATTGTTCATGGTAAAGGCGTAAAAGCAAAAATAAATCAGATCTCATCTGAAGAAGCCAAAATTGAATGGAACATTATCAAAATAAAGAGTACTAGCGTTTACATCAAATTGATTGTAAATTTAAAACTGGAAAATGATGAAATCACGACACAATACGAAATAACTAATAATTCGCCTTTCACAATTGATTACGTGTGGTACCCGATAGTAGGTGGAGTTACCCGATTGAGCGCCAACGGATCGGATCAAACAGTCGATTCATATGAAGGTGTTGAAACAGACGACCTTTACCGTTCAGGTAGAGGTGGTGTAATCGAAGAAAACATCTATGAGCAGGCGTGGCTCGAACCGGGTGGAATAGGCTGTCACAGAAACCGCTATTGGTATACCTCGCGCGAGTTTAAATATGCTGTTTATCCTGTAACAGAAATAATGCAGTGGATAAGCCTGTCCAATTCAATAAACGGCTTATATTTCTCGAGTAAAGACAATCGTGATTTTTATACCGGCTTTTACCTGGAACATGAGAGGGAATCGACACCTATGACTTTTTCAATTATAAAACCGGCTTTTCTAGAGTCGTATGAAAAGTATAGTTCATGTGAAAACATAGTATCCTTTTATAATGGTTCCTGGCATGTAGCGGCCGGCAAGTACAGGAGGTGGATGGAATCGTGGTGCAAACGTAAACCTGAAGCCGAATGGATTAAAAATTTAGACGGGTGGCTTTCTTTTCAGGCACATGTAGGTGATATGCATATAGAAATACCCTATAACGATTATCCGAAATGGCTTGAAAAAGCCAAGTCGGTTGGATTAAACGCTATTCATGTTCATTGTGGAGTACATGATGAAGGGATTGAAGGAGGATATCCGTATTGGTCCAATTTCAGCAAACGTATGGGCGGTAGAGAGAAACTCGTAGAAGTTATAAAAGAGATACAACAGGAAGGCGGTCACATAATCACCTTTACAAAAGACAATAAAGTGAATACCGGTATCGCCGATTATGAGAAGAGATTTAAAAAACATGCAATAAAACTGCGGGATGGGGGAGGTCTCTCCGTTCGATACCCGATCGGTACCTTGGAGATGTTTTATTCCGGTGCTCAATTGGCATGTATGTGCCGGGCTGATAAGGAATGGCAGGATTTTATTCTTAATGAAGAAAAGATAATTGCCGAAACCGGTGTAGACGGGAACATGATCGACGAATGGTGTAGTGGACATAGCCTCTGTTTCGACAACTCTCATTCCCATGCGAAGCCTTATGACACTTTTAAAGGACAAATAGAGCTAGGCAAAAAGATCCGGCAAATATCGAATGAGCGAAATCCTGGATTTCTCTTAGCTGGGGAGGAAATTTGGGACGCTTCCTATATGTTTATGGACATTTCGTTCGCCCGCGGTTTTTCACAGGGACGGTTCTACGAAATGTATAAAATGTGTTTACCGTGGACCATGAGGACCGCTGAAATACTCGAAAACGACTACGAACACCTCAATTATGCGTTTTCCTGCGGTCTTATTTTCGCTCTCGCATTAGATTATTATCATTCCGGACCCGAAGAATATCCTGAGTTTGCCATTTATGTAAAAGAACTTATAACGATACGCGGTAAAATACGAAAATATTTCTTAGAAGGAGAATTTAGAGATAATCTTGACTATAGATTGGATTGTACGAACGAAAAAGTAAAATTGAGAAGTTATTCCATGGAAGAAGGTGATTTGATCATTATCGACAACCCATCCGATGAGAACGAAAAAATCAACATTCGATTACAAAACAAAAACAATTCTATTAGAATAATGAAGCCATACCAGGAAGAAAAAACAATAGATAATACATTAGAACTTCATGATACAATCGAGGGAAAACGCATTATTGTAGTAGAATTAAGCTAAGATAGTATCAAAGGCATAGTGCTCACAAGACTAAACAATACATTGCAAAAAGCTCATCTAACACCTATAGTGTTATGCTATAATCAGCTTACAAGGAGAACCTATGAATTTCGCAATTGCATCGTATAGTTTTCACCGGCTGTTGGAAACCGGTAAAGGGGACATTTTTACCTACATCGATCAATCGAAACGTTTAGGTGCATCTCAGCTCGATCCTTGGAACGCCCATCTAACGGACAAACACGATCCGAAACATATAGCCAAGATCGGAAGTAACCCCGGGGTCGACCATTTTCTTCCGGGGAGTCGGGATTTTTTGTCCCGTGTCAAACAATACGCCAAAGACAACGAACTTCCGTTCGGCTGCATCGCTGTCGACGGCGGCCATATTTTTGAAGAGACGGAAGAGGCACGGAAAAAGAACAGGGAGATCGCCTGCGGTTGGCTGGAAGTGGCCGAAGAGTTAGGCGCCCGCCAAATACGAATAGATGCAGGTGGCCCCGCGGTTTTGACCGATGAAAATTTTCAAATCATTACCGACGGTTATAGAGAGCTTGTCTCCCGTGCCGGTAACAAAGGCATCGATATTTTAATGGAAAACCACTGGGGACCCGCCAATAATCCCGAGAATGTCATCAGGATATTAGAAGCTGTGGAAGGTTTAGGCCTCCTCCATGACAGCAATAACTGGGAGAAGGAGCGTCAGGAAGAGGCGTGGAAAATCGCCGTCCCTTACACTCGGTCCATCCATATCAAGACCTTCGAGTTTGATGAAAACGGAAATGAACCCACCGTTGATATTCCGAAGTTTATGCGTATTCAACTGGAAGCCGGTTATAACGATGTGTGGGGCATAGAAAGTTGTCCCGTAGACGGGGATGAAATTGCCGGAGTCGAGAAGACGATTGCATTAATGCGGTCAGTCTTAGAATAAAGGAGATTTTTATGGATTACCAAACTGTTTATAACGAAATTTACACCCAAATCGCGGAGATGACGATTATCGATACGCATGAACATCTGCCGTGCGAAGAGGGAACGCGTGAGAAGCAGACCGATATACTGAAGGAGTATCTGACCCACTACTTTAATCGCGACCTTCTATCGGCCGGCCTTCCCTTAGAGGACCATGAAAAAGCGATCGATGAAACGTTACCCCTCATGGAACGATGGAAGTTGGTTGAACCGTATTGGGAATTGTGCCGATACACCGGATATGGAAGGGCCTTGGACCTCTCCGCAAATGGTCTGTACGGCATCGACGGGATATCGGGAAACACAATCGAAATTCTCAATCAGAAATTCCTTCGATCGTTGGAGCCGGGGACCTTTCAGAAGGTCCTCAAAGAAAAATCGAAAATCGCGGTGAGTATCCTCGACAGCTTGACCGATGAAAAATTAAAGGTTGATCCGGCATTTTTTAAACCGGTTTTTAGAATTGACGACCTCGTCTTTCCTCAAAATTGGAACACAATTCGATCGGTTGAAAAGCGGACTGGAATAGCCGTTTCTACTTTTTTTACTTATGTGCAGGCGTGTGAGGCCTTGATAGAGCAGGCGATGAATAACGGCGCGATTGGTTTCAAGTGCGGCTTGGCATATAAGAGACCGCTCTTCTTTCCACGGACCACGTTCTCGAAGGCTGAGGAAGATTTCAACGATCTCTTCAAGGTACGCCACTTGAATCCGGAAGACGGCCAACTCTTTTTCCCCGGTGAACATTTTCAAAATTACATGATGCACATCGTCATGGAATACGCGAATAAAAACTCTATAACCATGCAGTTCCACACCGGACTGCAGGAAGGCAACGGAAACTATCTGAATAACAGCGATCCGACACATCTGACTAATTTGTTCCTTGAATACCCCCATACCGGTTTCGATCTGTTTCATATCGGTTATCCGTTTCAGCATAAAATAACCGCACTTGCTAAAAACTTTCCCCATGTTTTTATCGATATGTGTTGGGCCCATATTATCTCGCCGAATGCCAGTGTGAACGCGCTTTTGGAATGGATCGACGCGG
>CAZJBZ010000056.1:12633-16573 GCA_964543975.1 uncultured Spirochaetales bacterium | reverse complement strand
CTCAAGCGCCAGGTCCAAGATTCGTCACTGGCTCAATAAAAACGACGATAACCTTATCCTCGATCGCAGCATTGTCGCGAAAAAAAAGATGGAACCGGAACCGCCTCCTGAAGAACCGTCACCGCCGAAAGGAAATGAAAGCATCGTCAAAGAGGTTCGAGACCTTTCGAGGATAGCGTTTAAAATAGGGAACGAACGAAATATGATGATCAGAATAGCCCAGTGCTGTCGCCCTTCCACCGGAGACGATATTATCGGATATATCTCTCGGGGAAGAGGTATCATCGTTCATAAAACCGACTGCCCGAATTTAAGAAATATTAAAGATTTTGCCGAACGGAGTATTCCCGTGGAATGGGAGACCGTTTCTCCCATAACCACTCAACGTTTTCAGGTGACCGCTAAAATGACATCCGATCTTTTCTCTGAGATTGAGGGTGCCGTTCGAAAGTATAAAGGACACTTGATCGAAGGCAAATTGGAAGAGAACGAGCGGGGCAATCTTACCGGTAGTTTTATAATGGAATTGGAGAAGGAAGACGATTTCAAACGGGTCATAAAGAGTATTCGGACCATACCGTCGGTGTTAAACATCCAGCAAACCTCCACCGGATTGAAAAAGCCGGTTTAGACGAACATGGATATACCTATCCTTCCCCTGCTATCTTCTCTTCGGAAAAGAGACTGAAGGACTACCGGAACCGCTTATTTTTGAAAACTTGAATAACAGCATCCGTATTCCCATGGTGAAACAGGCCCGATCCTTAAACCTCTCAAATGCGGTCGCGATTGTTGTCTATGAAGCGCTTCGTCGTGCAGGGTTTCCGTCTTGATTATTTTCCCCCAACTCGTATACCTTTTTTGTATGGAAAGAATTGGAATTATCGGTTTTGGAAACATGGGAGAGTGCCTCATATCGGGGCTTAAGAACAAACAACCGCAAATACGGCTGGGAGTAATGGAAACGGTGCCGGAAAAGAAGAGAAAGGCTGAAGAGAAGTATGGTGTGACCGTCTTCTCTACCTATTCCGATTTCTTCGATTTTTCGGAAATAACCATCATCTGCGTGAAACCGCAGGACCTCGCGGCATTGTTCGGCCAGATTAACGGTGCAGCCGATGGTAAGCAGGTTATTTCTATTGCCGCGGGATCGACTATCGACTACATACGGAACGGGTTGAACTCCGGCAACGTCATCCGTTTTATGCCGAACTTGGCCGCACAGGTGGACCATTCCGTCGTCGGCGTGGCCATGGGGAGTGAAACCTCGGACAATTTCCGAAAACAGGCCCTCTCGATCGCCTCCGCCATCGGTAAACCGTATGAGCTCTCGGAGAAACTGATGAACGCGGTAACGGGACTGTCGGGCTCCGGGATTGCGTATGTTTTTTCGTTTATCCACGCCCTCGCCTTGGGAGGGACCAAGTCCGGACTGCTCTACCACACGGCACTCGATATAGCGGTGGAAACGGTCGCCGGTGCCGCGAAAATATTGAAAGAGACCGGTGAACACCCCATCTCCCTCTTGAGCAAAGTAATCTCACCCGCCGGCACGACGATCCAGGGGATAAACGCCCTGGAACAGAACCGGTTTACGGCCACCGTTATCGAGGCGGTGGAAAAAGCGTCCGAACGGGCCGGCGAACTGGAGAACTGACAGGAAAGAATCACTTGCACTCTTGGCCGAATCCCGGTAGTATCACCACTATGTTGGATCTACGCTATATCAAAGAAAATCTTGAAGAAGTCAAAGAAAATATAAAAAATCGATTTGTTTCCGCGGATGCCGACCTGGTCGCGGACCTCTACGATCGGCGAAACGGTTTGATTTCAGAAATCGACACCCTCCGGCAAAAACGGAATGAAAACGCCAAAAAGATGAAAGGGAAGATGGAGCAGGCGGAGCGGGAAGCTCTGATTGAAGAAGGAAAGAGTGTAAAAGCCGAAATTGCCGACAAGGAAGAAGAGTTGAAGAACGTCGAACAGGAGCTGTTTGCAGAAGCGTCGAAAATTCCTAACATGGCGCATCCCGACGCTCCCGTAGGTAAAGAGGAGAAAGACAATCTTGAATTGAAGCGAATCGGCACCATCCCGGAATTCAGTTTTAAGCCGAAAGACCACGTGGAAATAGCCGAGGCCCTCGATCTTGTCGATTTCGAAACCGCGACCAAAGTCTCCGGGACCAAATTCTACTATCTGAAAAATGAAGCCGTTCTCCTGGAACTTGCCCTCATCCGCTTCAGTCTGGATACGCTTTGGAAGAAGGGATTCACGCTCACCATTACCCCCGACATAGCACGGGAGGAAATCGTTGAAGGCATCGGTTTCCAGCCCCGTGGTGAAGAGAGCAACATCTATACCCTCGAAAACGAAGGGACCTGTCTTGTCGGTACGGCCGAAATAACCCTGGGCGGGTACCACTCGGGAGATATGCTCGCGGAGGAGAAACTTCCCATAAAACTTGCCGGATTATCCCACTGTTTCCGAAAGGAGGCGGGAGCTGCCGGAAAATATTCCCGCGGGCTTTACCGCGTGCATCAATTTACCAAAGTGGAGATGTTTATATTCTGCCGTCCTGAAGAGTCGGAAGAGCTGCACCGGTCTCTCTTGCGGACGGAAGAGGAAATTTTCGAAGCTTTAGGAATTCCTTTCAGAGTAGTCGATACCTGTACCGGTGACCTTGGTAATCCGGCCTATCGGAAATACGATCTCGAGGCGTGGCTTCCGGGAAGGGGCGAGAAGGGCGAATGGGGGGAAATTACGAGTACTTCCAACTGTACCGACTACCAAGCCCGGCGCCTCAACATCCGTTATAAGGACGAGAACGGTAAACGTCGGTTTGTTCATTTGCTGAACGGAACGGCAATCGCCGTATCCAGGGCATTGATCGCCCTCTTGGAAAACTACCAGCAGGAAGACGGCTCCGTACGGATACCGGAAACATTGATACCCTACACGGGCTTTTCGGCAATCTCGAGGAAATAAAAAACCCCGTTCGGCCGCAAGGGAGAACGGGGTCTGAACTATCGATCGCTTTTATGAGTACTTATTTACACATCTCATGAAGAGTATCGCGGAATACATTCTTATACACGTTAAAATCATACGATTTATACTTTAATTTTGTAGGTTCCGCCTGTCCATACTCTTCCATTATGCCTCTGACCTCATCTTGAAACTCCCTGTAGCATGGCACACAAAGAGCCTTGTTCTCGTATGTCACATAGTTGTTGTCTTTTTCGGCATTGGGAATCGGTTTCTTACAGATATCACAAATAACTTGCAGCATGGCCAAACTCCTTTCTTTCGATACAATACGTGGTGTTATTAGTCTATACTAATAGTTACTATTTGTCGAGATAAAAAACAAGGGCCGATGAAAAGAATTTTGTAAAAAAAGAGGAACAGCAGATGAATACAACAATGACAATTCATTCGAAAACGGTGGAAACCCGGATTACAGGTAACGGTAATCCCTGTTTCATCATCGCTGAAATCGGTACGGACCATAACGGAGATATTGGAAAGGCGAAGGAGCTTGTCGAGGCGGTCAAAGAGAGCGGGGCCGACTGCGCCAAATTTCAAATCGTCTTCGCCGAGGAGATAATCCACCGGAATGTCGGGAATCTCGATCTGCCGGGCGGACCGACACCTTTGTTCGACCGTTTTAAGGCGCTTGAGGAGGATATTGAATTTTATCGGAAGCTGAAGGATTTTACCGAATCGAAAGGGCTCTTCTTTCTCTGCAGTGTTT
Source organism: uncultured Spirochaetales bacterium (assembly GCA_964543975.1). Lineage (GTDB taxonomy): Bacteria > Spirochaetota > Spirochaetia > SPDA01 > CAZJBZ01 > CAZJBZ01. The sequence continues at coordinate 12,819 of CAZJBZ010000056.1, read as the reverse complement.
TCGGTAAGAAAAGCGCCGATTTGTATCGACAGCTGGGGCCCGATTTTGTAAAAATCGCGTCTCCTGAAATAAACCATATACCGCTCTTACGCCGGGTACAACAATACAACCTGCCGGTAATCGTCTCTACCGGAATGGCTGACCTCTCGGATATGGAAACGGCCGCCCGCATATTCCCAAACAACC
>CAZJBZ010000056.1:2073-12623 GCA_964543975.1 uncultured Spirochaetales bacterium | reverse complement strand
TTCTTCACTGTGTTACAAGCTATCCCGCGCCTATCGATGAATATAATCTGCAAATAATCCCTCCGCTGCGGGAGCTTTTCGGTGTTCCAATCGGTGTCTCCGACCACTCTCTCGGTCCCCTTCTCGTTCCCAGCGTGAGTGTGCATCTGGGGGCCTCCTTCGTGGAGAAACATATCTGTCTTGGTAGAGGGACCAAGGGGCTGGATGATGCCTATGCCTTAACACCGAATGATTTTAAAGCGATGTGCACGGCCATCCGGGAAATCGAACGGCTCTCCGTCGAGAAGAGGCTGGTTAGACTGCGAGAGCAATTCGGAAAAGAAACAATAGAACGGACAATGGGAAGCGGCCGAAAAAAGGTGACCCCCTCCGAAGAGGGCCACTATTTGGCCACTCGGCGGTCGGTCAGGGCTCGTGAAAGATTGGAAGCGGGGACGGTCCTTACTGAGCAGAACACCGGTGTCCTCCGTTCGACCATGGAGTTTGTTCCGGGAATATCTCCGGAGTACTATTCAGTGGTGCTGGGGAAAAAGGTGCTGAAACCTGTTCGGGAAGGAGACGGCATAACCTGGGACGCTCTTCTGGGCCGATAAGGTGCCGGTTCAGACTCAGCAATTGAGAGACTGATTATGAGGAAGCGAACTTTTCTATTTTGTAAGTCCGGGCAACCTGTTTTCTGCCCTCCGCAATGGAGCCGATTTCACCGAGGGATTTGGCCTGCATGATGATGTTGCCGATGGCGGTAGCTTCAACCGGCCCCGCGTAGACCGGGATACCGACAGTTTCGGCAGTCAGGCGATTGAGAAGCCGGTTCTGGGAACCGCCGCCGATAATATAGAGCTCTTCTATTTTTCTCCCGGCCGCCTCTTCCAATTGGCGGACCCGTTTTTCATATTCCTTTGCCAAGCTTTCCAAGATGCCCCTCACCGTCCGGCCCTTGGTCTTTGGCGGATTTTGGCCGGTTTCCCTGCAGTACACTTCTATTCTATCAGGCATCGTATCTCCGGGGAGTCCCGGTTTGAGGAAACGCGGATCGTCGACATCGAGCATGAAACCGGCAGGTCCGTCCTCCTTCTCAGCAAGCTCGGTCAACTCACCGTAGGAGAGGGCCTCATCATGCTCGTCCCAATACCGCTTGCATTCCTGGACAATCCACAAACCCATGATATTCTTCAGAAAGCGGATTCCTCCGTCCGTCGCCCCTTCATTGGTAAAGTTGTACTTCTCAGACAACTCCGTAATAATCGGTTCCGGAGTTTCAATACCCAAAAGCGACCATGTGCCGGAGCTGATGTAGGCGAAGTTTTTTTTATCGGTGACAGGGACCGCCGTCACCGCTGAAGCGGTGTCGTGGGAGCCGACGGCAATTATTTTGAGGTCCTCCGGTGCGTTGATTTCAGCAGCCACCTCGGGATCGATTGTTGCGATGACTGTTCCCGGGAAAATGATATCGCCGAAAAGGTTTCGATCGAAGCCGAGTTTGTCGCAGAGATTGTAAGCCCAGGTCTTGGCAGTAGGATCATAGAGCTGCGTGGTAGTGGTAATGGTGTACTCGTTTTTTATGACACCGGACAACCAGTAGTTGAACAGGTTGGGCAGTGACACAAAAGAACGGGCGCACTCCAGTATTTCAGCATGATGCTTTTGAAACGCGTGTAATTGAAAAATGGAATTGATCTGCATGATCTGAACGCCGGTCGATTCGTAAATCTCCGATTTTGGAACGATGGAAAAAACTTCCTCCGGCATTCCGTCATTTCTGCTGTCACGGTAATGATAAGCGTTACCGATAACTTCGCCCTGGTTATCGAGCAGGGCGAAATCGACACCCCAGGTATCGATTCCGATGCCTTTAATAGCGTCCCCGTAACGGGAAAACGCCTGCTTAAGCCCTGTTTTTATCTCTCGAAACATGCCCAACGTGTCCCAGTACAGAGCACCTCGTACCCTCACCGGACTATTGGGAAACCGGTGGATGACTTCGATTGTATCGATATCACCGACAATGACTCGTCCGCTTTCAGCTCCCATATCGATTGCGATATACTTTTTGCTCATCGTAATAGCTCCTTCCCGTTTATCGACAATCGCTAATCGCTGTACTTCCTCTGCCGCCTAATGGCAATAACAATCATGACCGGAATCGGGATGAAAACGATCCCTAACAGTAAAAAATTAAAAGTATCTTTTTTAATGATCCGAAACTTTCTTTCGCTGCCCTTCAGGAGTTCGCCTTCCCGATCGAGCACTTTCAAGGTCATGCTCTCATTCGTGCCCCGGATCGGAAGATGAAAGGCTATTAAAGAAGGATCACGATCTTTGTGCTTTCCTTCCGGTTCGTAGGGGACAATATTGTATCCGAGGGCCGAACCTTTTGTCTGTTCAACATAGTATGGTTCTTCCGTCAATACGGCATCAGGGTCCCCTCCGCTTCCGGAAAAAACCTGAATAGTGGCCTTCGGTATCTGCTCACTTCTCTTCCACGACATGATATTCGGATTGCCCGCGTCGTTGTTATCGATTAAACGTTTGTAGAAGTGGTCGTTATACTCATCCTCAAAGAAAGGCCGCAAGAATATCTCGGTTGTTCCGTCGACATAGATAACACTTGAAGGTGTTTTCGACTCTTCCGGTCTGGTCCATTTATCGCCCGGAAGAATCTCATAGCCGATACCCTTCGTCCTGTTCTTATTAAAAACGAGGAGCTTTTTGGTGGAATTCTGCATCAGTTTTCCGTCTTCGGTATAAAATTGTATCTGATACTCACCCTCAGGAAGATCAATGATAAACGCTTCGCGGACCGAGGTCGGGGGGGAGACAAACTCATCAGGGGGTTTCGGTTGTACGGGTGCTTCCATCGAGAGCACGCTCTCACGCAATTCGGTGACATCCTCTCCCGCTTCCCGCATTTTTTGAATTCTGCCCGCGATCTCCATCAATCCGTCCTCATACGCTTTCTTCTCTTCGTTGAAGGTGCTGACGGCGTCGTAGTAATCGCTCACCTGTTTCCTGTAGTACTCCATAATTTCATCGGCTTCTTCACCGGTGGCGATTTTTAAAATATTGGTATACTCACCTTTTACCACATAATACGTATACTTCTTCTTCGAAACCTTTTGGGTCTCGATGTTGTTTCCCGATATTTCAAGATTTCCTTCAAAAACATGTTGAAATGTCTGAGTATCCGTTCTCCATTCTTTGGTGATCGGCCAATAATAGACGAAGGTCTTTTGCGGGGTTATGAAGTTTTCCTGACCGGCGAGAAGGTAAATCTCGTTAGACTCTTCCCGGCAGAATGTTCCCGAATATTGATCACCGTCGAAGGCGACGATTGAATAGACGAATTGCTCTTTACGCTCCGGTACATCGGCCGAAACGGTAAAAGTGAGAATGACAAACAGTAATATGGTAAGTATGATTACAAATCGTTTCACGACCGTACTCCCTTCACTTTAAATATCAAGTGACTAACGAATAGTATAAGCAGTGTTAATCCGATAAGCAGCAGAGAGCCTAGAATGTACATGGCGACATTCCCTGTTTCCACCGCCCGCAGACAGAGACCCCAATAGTAGAAAGGTGAAATCCACTTGAGAATCCAAGAAAAAGTTTCAAAGAGGTTCCGTACATATCCGCCGGCGACGGACATCGATCCGGCCAGTATAATGAGGAAAAAAGCGATGATGGCCAAAAAGAGGATCACCGCAGATCCGCTGTTATCCGTAAAACTGGTGGCTAAAATCCCGTAGGCGAAGATAACACCGGAGACGAGAAGTGCCGTGACGAGGGAAAACAGAAACTGAGGACCCAATACCAGATTGTTCGCCGCCGAAGCGGCAAGCGATAGTACAAAAAGCGACCCGATGCTGATCGCGCAAAAGAGAAAGTCCTTTATGAAGACGGCCAAAAAGTAGGAAGTGCCGTCCGCCGGTCCGTAACTGACGAGTTCCACCGCTCCTGCTTTCTTTTCCAGACCGAACCGGAACACGGAATTGAAGGAGAGAAAGAGAATGATGGGAATGAGAAAGACGTAAAGGATGAGCAGAAACGGCCCCTCCAGGAACAGTTTCTCCACCATCGTGTCTCCGAATGCTCCGACCATTGTACTCCCGATCGCCGAATAAAGCGGATGAAGTGAATAGTTGAGACCGCTTGAATCGATGGATTGGATAAATCCATTAATCAAAAAATAACTTGCCAATAACCCGGCGGTAAGCGCGATGTAGTACCCCGGGCCGATAAAAGTTTCAAAAATTTTTCTGCGAGAAAGAACCCTCGCCGCGTGAAATCGGATGCTCATTGTTCTTCTCCAATTCTGGTAAACATTTCTATATTTTCCTGAGTAATCGTTACAAATGCCTCTTCGAGCGACATTACTTTCTCTTCAATTCCTAAGGGGACCAGATCTTTCTTGATAAGGAACGAGGAGATATCTTTTCTGAAATCCCCCTCCTTGGTCACTTTCAAGATCACCTTATTTCCTTCGGTAAAGGTGTCGATTACAAAAGGAAGTTTCTTTATCTCATCTTTAAGTGGTTCCGGAACCGCTTCCAGGACCACATGGATTTCCCTCTCGTTGGAGAGGTTGGCCAGGATACTCTCCATCTGATCTTCAACCTTGAGCATTCCGTTGAAAATAATCGCCACCCGCTGACATATCTTTTCAACTTCGGAAAGAAGGTGGGAGGAAATAAAGATCGTTCGCCCCTCTCTATTTTCCGCGATAATAAGGTCCCTGACCTGTTTGATTCCCAGAGGATCGAGTCCGGAAATCGGTTCATCCAGAAAAAGAATGTCGGGGTCATGGAGGAGGGCCCGCACAAAACTCAGCTTCTGCAGCATCCCTCTCGAATATTCCGAAATTCGTTTGTCTTTCGCTTTCAACAGCCCAACCTGTTCCAAAAAATGGGAAATCCTGGTCGAGGCGTTTTCCAATTCGAACAGTTCGGAGAACATCTGTAGATATTCGAATCCGGTCATCCAGCTCCACATTCCGACAGGATGTTTTTCGGGGACCATTCCGATCCGTTTTCGTAAATCGAGACTTTGGGGACCGAACTTTTCATTAAAGAGAAGGATTTCTCCCGAACTCGGTTTGGACATGCCGAGCAGCATCATGATTGTCGAGGTTTTACCGGCACCGTTCGGTCCTAAGAAACCGTAGACTTGTCCTGTGGGTATATTGAGATTGAGATTCTTTACGGCTGTAAAATCACCGTATTTTTTTACGAGATTGTTTGTCTGTATCATATTTATGGCCTCTCTACGTTCCAGTTGGTGAAGTAATAGTAATCGAGCCGCTCTTCCTCCTCTTGCAGAGGTTTGAATATTTCTTCCAATTCTTCATTTTGAACGGCTTCCGTCATGATCTCCTCCACTTCTTCGTTGGTTATTTTCCTGGGGTCCGGAACAATAATGATATAATCGATCACCAAATAGGGAGCGGATGTTTCAGTCATTTCTTTTCCGGGAATAGCTGCCGAATAACGAAAGATTGTTTCGGGAGAGGAATCGAAATCCCAAAGCAATTCACCTTGAAAGAGGGTGTTGCCCCTTACGGAGCCGGATTCCGTCGGTTCCTGAACGAACTGTCCGTCAATCATTTGTTCGGAAACGATGCAGCCGATCCAGATGTCGACGCAGGGATGGTTGGTTACCGCTCTGCCGTTGGAGCCGACGGGACGAATCTCCAATGGAATATCATTTCCGACCTGGTCTTCGAATATGATAAAATGGTCCAGTTCGGGGATCTCGTAACCCACCATTTCAATCGGTTCTTCAATTTCGTTTTTACCCCGTTTCAGCGAAACCGGGACCGTTTGTGTGATATATGAGGGGGCCGTAACCACCAATTCTCCGGTACCCGGCTGGAGGCCGGTGAAGGTAAAGGTCCGCGGCGCCCTGTCCGACTGATAGAAAGAACGGATAATTCGGTCTTGCAGGGTGACGGTAGCGTCCCATACCCACTGTTTACTCACCTTGTCACGGAATGTAAAGTCGAGGGTGGTGTCATAAGACCATGTTGAGAAGAAAACCGCCAGAGCTATGACAAGGACAGCACTAGCGATCATTATGGGAATTAATACCTTATGTTTCATAAGAGCCTCATTTTATTGTTTACATACATGGTTGTATATTTTCTTGAAGTAACAGACTATTATAGTCAATACAGAAAGTCAAGAGGAGAGTTGCAATACAATAACTTGACCTCCCGGTTTAATATGCAATACAATTGAGTTAAATAAGGAAGCCGGTAAATCATGTTTTTTAGTCACATCTCGGAAAAACCAACAGGAATCTCGTCTGAAGAATTAAATACTTTTATAATTGAAGCATTTGACTCTTTGGATAAGAAAGAAAAAATATTGATCATTCCGCCAGATATTACACGGTTTCACTCGCGCGCGGGAGAAATTACACAACAGCTTTACCGTCGTTATCAGCAAAACGTAACCGATATCATGCCCGCTTTGGGTACTCACTTTCCCCTGACGGATGAAGAACGAACTACGATGTTCGCAGATATTCCCAAATCTCTTTTCCGAAATCACAACTGGAGAGAAGACATCGTTCGAGTCGGAACGGTACCCGGCTCCTTCGTAGAAGAAATCTCGGAAGGCAGCCTCTCTTTCGATTGGCCGGTAGAAATCAATAAACTGCTCGTGGAAGGGCATCACGATTGTATCGTCTCCGTGGGGCAGGTAGTTCCGCACGAAGTCATTGGAATGGCCAACCACAACAAAAATATCCTTGTCGGCGTAGGAGGCAATGAAAGCATCAATAAAAGCCACTATGTAGGGGCCGTCTACGGTGTCGAACGTATTTTAGGACGAGCGGACAATCCGGTACGAAGATTGTATAACTATGCTGAAGATCATTTTCTGCATGACCTGCCCATTCTCTATATTCTTACCGTCTTAGGCCATAATGATGATACGTTGGTCGTGAAAGGGGTGTTTATCGGGGATGATCAACGATGTTTTAAAGAAGCCGCCGCGCTGTCGCTCCGGGAGAATGTAACCTTTGTTGAGAAGCCGCTTACGAAAGTGGTGGTCTATTTAGACCCGAAAGAGTTTAAAAGCACATGGCTGGGAAACAAGAGCATCTATCGTACTCGGATGGCCATTCAAGACGGCGGAGAATTGATCGTCTTGGCGCCCGGAATACGGGAGTTCGGCGAAGATAAAACCAACAACAGGATCATCCGTACCTACGGATACCGGGGCAGAGATGAATTGCTGCAGTTAGTGGACAGAAACAGGGAGTTACAAGAGAACCTGGGGGCCGTCTCTCATCTCATCGTCAGTTCCCCTGAAAAACGTTTTACCGTTACCTACTGTACCGAACAATTGACGAAAGCGGAAATCGAAGCGGTCGGTTTTTCATATGCCGACCCGAACGTAATGCTGAACAAATATAATCCCCGGTCCCTGCGTCCGGGATATAACACCCTTTCCGACGGTGAACAAATTTATTTTATATCGAACCCCGCGCTGGGATTGTGGACGGAGAAGGACAAATTGTATCTTCAATAAGGATTACTATGCCCTACGTTTTACTGGTTGAAGACAGTACGCTTCTTGCCCCTCTTGTAAAAGCAAAAATCGAAAGCGAACTTCCCGTCAAAGTACTATGGGCGAAAAGTTTTGCAGCCGCGCACGACTATATAGAGACCTACCACGGTTCCATTCAAGCGGCCCTTATCGATCTTTATCTGCCGGATGCTCCTTACGGCGAAATCGTCGATTTTATCAATACCCATTCCATTCCGATTATCGTTTTTACTGGAGAGTTCAACGAGACTATCCGAGAAAAGATTTGGTCGAAGGGTATTGTCGACTATGTGGTAAAGCAAGGTACGCACAATCTCGATTACATTACATCGATCATCAATAGAATTTTAAAAAATAAAAACGTGAAGGTCCTCCTCGTCGATGATGAAGGACCCAACAGACGCTATCTGCAGCACCTTCTTGCCGTCCATCACTATTACGTCTTGGAAGCACGGGACGGCATGGAAGCGTTAAAGATCCTTCAAGCGCATCCCGATATCAAATTGGTCCTGACGGACTACTATATGCCGAACATGAACGGCTTCGAACTTACTCAGAAAATCCGACAGCTCTACCGCAAGGACAGTCTGGCCATCATCGGTCTCTCAGGCAGACATACCGGAAAGGCGCTTTCGGCACGGTTTATTAAAAGCGGAGCGAACGACTTTATCGATCGGCCTTTTCTCTTAGAAGAGTTCTACTGCCGGGTGACCCAAAATGTGGACATCATCGAACAGATACAGATGATCCGGGAAAGCTCAAACAGAGACTATTTAACGGGGCTCTATAATAGAAAATACTTTTTTGAGACCGGAACAAAACTGTACGCGGTGGCCCAAAGGAAAAACATATCCGTCGGTATTGCTATGTTGGATATCGACCATTTTAAACGGATCAACGATGAGTACGGCCATGACGCCGGCGATACCGCGCTGCGATCTTTGGGCTCAATGCTCAACGGACGATTCAGAGAGTCCGATATCGTTGCCAGGTTCGGGGGGGAAGAGTTTTGCATTCTTTTTAACGGCGCGAATCACGAAGAGTTGGAGGCGATATTGGAAAAACTGCGACAAGAGATAGCACAAACGGAATTGCAGTTTGAATCGAGCAGCTGTCAATTGACCGTCAGTATCGGCTACGCGATGACCCGTGAAAAGATAAACCTGGATGAACTGGTCTCGAGGGCCGACAAAGCTCTCTATACGGCAAAACGGACCGGACGGAATCGAGTAAACCTTGCCTCATGACCTCGATAGTAGGACAGCTGTTCGCCCTCATTACGGCACTCTGCTGGGTACAAAACTCCATCGTCTACTCCTTCGCGGGGAAGCGGGTTGGATCGAGGACGGTGACCCATATTCGGCTCTGGGTAGCACTCCCTTCCATGCTCCTTGTCCATCTTCTTTTTACCGGAAGGCTCCTTCCCTCTGAGGTCCCCGGCCCCGCCTTGCTTTATCTCAGTATTTCGGGATTTATCGGCTTCTTCCTGGCCGATCTGTTGATTTTTCGCGGATTTGTCGATTTAGGCCCGCGAGAAACGTTGGTGGTCCTCACTCTCTCACCAATCTTTGCCACGATCTTGTCATGGTTCATTGTCGGAGAAGTTCTTTCACCTCTGCAAATTACGGGGATTATTACGACGATCGGCGGAGTAATGTGGGTGATCATTACCGAAAACAGGTCCGAAGAACGGTCCAATCCGACACGGACGAACGACCGGACTGCGGGCCTTGTCCTGGCGTTTCTCGGCGCAGTCGCGCAAGCGGCGGGTATGACATTCACCAAACAGGGTATGGTTTCCGGAATCGATCCCCTCTCCGCGAACGTGCTCCGAATATCGGCAGGGTTCGCGGAGCTGGTCTTAACAGCCTTTATTCGGAAAGAGTTCAGAAGGGATTTTCAAAAAATGGCGGACAAGCGGGCCCTCCTTCTCATTACATCCGGTGCTCTCATAGGCCCGGTTTTAGGCATCATAATGACCCTCTACGCGTTCAATCTGGCCCCGGTCGGAATTGTTACCACCATCATGCAGACCGGCCCTATCCTCCTCCTTCCCATCGATCGGTTCATATTCAAAAAACGGATTCCGTCTCAGGCTGTGATCGGTACGATCGTTGCCGTTTTTGGGGCAATGCTGCTTTTTATACACTAGATCCTGGTAGAATCGGGAAATTTTTTGCACTCGGAACTTTCTTCTTGATTATTTACACTTTATGCACTAATATAGTATAGAAATTGTAAGAACCGTCAGAGACCAGTGCGATGAATTACGAGATAGGCGAAAGAATCATCACCGGCGCGGCAGATCTTTTCTTCACCTACGGTTTCTCTAAAGTAACCATGGATGAGATCGCCGAGAAGGCAGGTGTGGTCAAAAAAACGATATACAACCATTTTCCCAACAAACAAGCACTGCTCCAGGCCGTTATCGAATGTCAGATTGAAAACACCATTACTGCATTAGACGAGATATCCCACGATCAGGAGCTCAATTTTATGGAAAAACTCAACCATATCGCCGAATATGTGTTTGCCGAGTTTGGTTCCCAAAAAAAACCGCTGCTTGTCGATTTATACAAGTATACCACTATAGAAACACAAAACTACATCAATCCACGGATTCGAGATAGGATTATCCAGCGAACGCAGGAACTTCTCGAAGAGGGGATGGAGAAAGGAATTGTAAAAGAGGATATTCCACGTGAGATTATTCCATACTTTTATATTACCATTGTAGAGGGGATAAAAGAGGTGTTTCGAGATACGGAACTTCCCTTTACACCGGGACAACTGTTGATGGAATCGATAAAGATTACCTATGAAGGTATTTTAACACCGAAAGGCAGAGATTTGCTTTCACGGGAGGGGCCGTAGAATGGAAGAGCGACGTGTCGAGGACAGACGTGGGTACGATCGACGTTCACGAGACAGAAAGAAAAAACGGAAACTGCTGGACGTAAAAGTCCTTATTTTAGCGGCGGTAGTAGCCCTTTTCGT
>CAZJBZ010000056.1:0-2063 GCA_964543975.1 uncultured Spirochaetales bacterium | reverse complement strand
GAAACCAGGAAGAGCAAGAGAAAACTGAGGAGGTGCTTGCTCCGGTTTCAGTTATACAACCAACCTTCGGGAAGTTGACCCAAGAACTGCAACTGAACGGCTATATCGAATCGGAAACCACCATCACCGTTGTTCCGAAAATTTCGGGGACTCTTGACAATCTCTATGTAGATATCGGGGATGAGGTAAAAAAAGATGAGGTGATCGCCGAGATTGACAGCGAATCGTACGAATTAACATTACAGCAGGCAGAGGCATCCTATTTAGCGGCCAAATCAACCTACGAACGGACCAAACAACTCTACGATGCACAGGCGACCAGCAGGCAGAATTACGATCAGGCGAAATCACAATACGATGCAGCAAAATCGCAGTACGAACTTGCCCGTCTCCACTATACCTATACCACAATTCGTTCGCCTATCGATGGAACAGTTCTCAAAAAGCATACTGCAGCAGGTTCTCTCGTCGGTCCTCAAGTGCCGATTATGACAATCGGAGATTTAGACAACCTTGAGATTAAGGCGAAAATCCCGGAAAAGTACTACGAACTTTTTGTAAACAAAAAAAACGGAATCCCCGTTACCCTTACCCTCCCCGCTTTGCAAAACAGAAAATTACCGGCACGTATAGAAACCGTTTCACCTTACATCTCTCCGGAAACAAAAAATTTTGAAGCTGTCTGTAAAATCTCAGGTGATTTTTCCACGGTCAGACCGGGAATGTTTATCAATATGACGTTTGTTCTCGATGAGGTTTTGGAGGTCTACTACCTTCCGTTTCAAGCACTGGTCGGCGGTGAGCACCTTTGGTTTGTCGATCCGAGGGAGAATACGGCACACCGTATCGATTATAGCTTGAGTTACTACACAAACGACTATTTCAAGGTGCCTGAAAAGTATAAGGAATATCTCTTTATTCTCGAAGGGCAACACTTTTTACGACAGGGACAGAAGGTAAAGCTGATAAATGAAACCGGCTGATTTTTCTATAAAACACCCTGCAGTAATCGCTATCTTACTGATTGCCCTGCTCCTCTTCGGCACGTTGTCGCTGCGCAACCTGAAGCAGGACCTCTTGGCCGATGTTGCACTCCCCACGATAATCGTCCTCACCTCCTATCCGGGGGTAGGACCACAAGACATCGAACGGGAGATTACCGATGTTTTGGAAGATGAACTTTCAACACTTACAGGAATCAATTCTCTTTCTTCGGTATCCCAAGATTCATCGTCGGTCATCACCATCAAATTTGACTATGGAGTCGATGCGGACGCTAAGATTCCCGATATTCGGGAAAAAATAAACATTATCCAGTCCGACCTGCCGGACGGAATAAGCGGACCGCCGCAGCTGTTCCACATGAACGCCGGGTTCGTCCCTGTCTATACGGTCTCCATCAAAAGTGAAATGGAGAAGAGGAACCTGTCCACCTTCTTAAACGAACAGGTCGTACCACAGCTGGCCCGGATCACGGGGGTCTCGGAGGTCGATATTAAAGGCGAGACGGAGACCATCGTTGATATCGAAGTAGACATAGGCCAGTTGCATGCGAAAGGGATGGCTATTCTGGACGTTTTCGAGTTGTTGAATCATCATAATGTAAATCTACCGGCGGGCTCGGTTGAACTGCATAACCAGGAATTAAAAGTACGGACGATGGGTGAGTTTGTTTCCTTGGAAGAAATTGAAAACATGGTAATCGGTTATGAGGATAATACCTACATACGACTCAAAGACATCGCTACCGTTTCGATACAAGAGAAAGAACCGGAAACCTACGTAACGTCAGGGGACCAACAAATAATCATATTCGATATCACAAAAAAGCAAGGTGCCGACACCAACAAGATAATTGCCGAAGCAAAAAAAATATTGAATCGAATTTCCGAAGAACAGAATAATACAATTACCTTTGAAACACTGGCAGATCAAAGTGAAGAGATTGCATTGGCGATCAGTTCGGTCAAAAACGCAGCGATTACAGGCGGTCTTCTCGCCATTTTTATCCTCTTTGTTTTCCTGCATCGACTAAGAACTACCCTCATCGTGGGATTATCAAT
>CAZJBZ010000055.1:0-16644 GCA_964543975.1 uncultured Spirochaetales bacterium | reverse complement strand
ATTTTCTTTAACCTGCTGCATGTTGCTCATACCGGAGAGTACCGTTCCAACCTCAGGCTGGTTCCAGCACCACTGCAAGGCCCAGTCCGCCGGAGTCCGTTTTTTCTTCGCCTTGTCCCAAATCTTTTTGACTTTTTCAGGAGGTTCCCATCCCAACTGTCCTCCGCGGATCGGTTCCATGACGATATTAGCGATCCCCTTTGAATGGGCCAATCGCAGACCTTTTGTCCCGGCCTGGAATTCAGTGTCAACATAGTTGTACTGAATCTGAGTAAAATCCCAATCGTAGGCATCGATTATCTCTTTAAACAGATCATAGTCGTCGTGGAAAGAAAATCCGATAAACTTGATCTTTCCTTCTTTGATCTTTTCAGGAATCCAGGTAAAAACATCAAGTTTCTTATAGATGTCCCAATGTTTGTCGTTCAGGGCATGGAGCAGATAATAATCGATATAGTCTGTCTGCAATTTTTCCAGCTGCTTATTGAGTCTGTCGTCCATATCGCTCCGCTTCTCCAAGGTCCAGGACGGAAGCTTTGTCGCAAGCCGCACCTTGTCACGGTAACCGTCTTTGAGAGCTTCCGCGACGACCAATTCGCTTTCGCCGTCGTGATAGGGCCAGGCAGTATCCACATAGTTAACACCATTGTCTATCGCGTAACGCATCATTGCAATGGCTTCAGGTCTGTCGATTTTACCGTCCCCTTTCGTAGGAAAACGCATTGCACCAAAACCGAGAGCGGAAACTTCCCAGCCGTCTTTGCCGAATTTTCTGTACTGCATTGTATTTCCTCCTTACAGTATTATATTACTTGAGGCACAACAAAAAGAGCACACCGGGCCGTTTTATACGGCCCCTGCTCTTTTCTTGAGATCACAAGAAAATAGAATTTCCTATATAAGCTTATAATAATACGGATGAAAGAAAAATTCAAGGGCACACCAGCCGACCTTTGCCGAATCGGGAGTCTCCGCAGAGATTTGAATCCCTGCCTGCGACTTGTTCGATTGGCATTTCCTGTGAAAATAGTATACAATTGAACCTCTTTGTAAATCAACTATCCTGAGGAGGTGGGAATGGCTGTCGAAAAAATTAAAGAGGGTAACAAAATTATCGGAACGATGGTACGTCTGACACGGAATCCCGCGATAGCAAAACTTGCGGCGGCGAGCGGTCTCGATTTCATCATGATGGATATGGAACACGGACCGTATTCTCTGGAAACACTATCCGATATCTTCAAAGTGGCCGGATCTATCGGATTAGGAGGGTTTGTTCGCGTGCCTGAGTTAAGTAAAGGATATGTTTCTCGAGTACTGGATGCCGGGGCAAACGGCATAATGGTCCCCATGATAGAATCGGCAGAACAGGCGGAGAAACTGGCGGAGTGGTCTAAATATGCTCCCCTAGGCAAAAGGGGTTTCGGCGGCTCGGGCGGTCACACCGATTTTATCGGCATGGGAGGCAGAGCGCCCGACTTTATGAAAGAAGCCAACAAGCAGATATTAACAATCGCCCAGATCGAATCAAAATCCGCAGTCGATGAAATTGAAAAAATAGCTCAAGTGGACGGCATCGATGCTTTATTGATCGGTCCGAATGATTTGGCCATTTCTCTCGGCTGCCCCGGTGATTTAACCGGAAATCAAGTAAACGATGCAATCGAGAAAATAGTTTCGACCGCCCATAAACGGAACAAAATAGTCGGCATGCACTCCGGGGACGCACTCCTCCAACGGTGGATTCCTCGAGGAATGACACTCATCATGAACAGTATGGATATAAACATTCTTTCAGCCGGTATGCGGTCGATTGTAGAAAAATATAGTAGATAGCCGGAAAACGACCGTTGCCAATGTGGAGAAAAAAATGACGATTCAGCTTGATTACGGAAAGAAAGGACTGACGGTAGAGGTACCGCGGCGGAACACCACCGTCGTGCAGCCGAAACGGGTCGAAGCGTGCGCGGACCCGGAAACGGAGATACGCAGCGCCCTGACCAATCCGATCGGCGCGTCTTCTCTGCGAGAACAGGCAAAGGGGAAGAAGAAGTTCGGGATCGTATTCAACGACATAACACGAGCAACACCGAACGGTATCATCATCCCCGTTATAATAGAAGAATTACGCCGTGCCGAAGCAACCACGGAAGACATCACCCTGTTCAATGCTACCGGCACTCATAGGACCAACACCGATACCGAACTCCGCTCCATTTTAAACGATTTTCTCGTCGATACGTTCACCATCGTTCAGAACGATGTTCAAAAACCTGACTCCTTCACCGAGGTCTGCCGCACCAAAGCAGGCAAACAGGTTTTTTTGAACAGCCGGTTTATGGAGTGCGATCTTCATATCCTGACCGGTTTCATCGAACCCCACTTTTTTGCCGGATTCTCGGGAGGGCCGAAAGCGATTATGCCGGGGATGGCATCACTTTCGACGATCATGGAAAACCATGATACGACCCTGCTCGATCATCCGAACTCCACATGGGGCAAGACCGAGGAGAACCTGCTCTGGAACGAACTGAAAGAAATCGCCGATATGGTACCGAACAGGTTTCTTGTCAATGTCACCCTCAACCGCGAAAAAAAGATTACCGCCGTTTTCGCGGGGGGCGTTACTGAAGCTCATAAGCGAGGCTGCCTCTTCGCCCGAAAAACAACCATGGAGCAAGTCGATTCTCTGTTCGACATCGTTATTACAAGTAATTCGGGATACCCGCTTGACCTCAATCTGTATCAATCTGTAAAAGGAATGAGTGCAGCTTCGCAGATCGTAAAACAGGGCGGCAGCATAATCATCGCGACCGAATGCAGCGACGGTGTCCCGGAACACGGTTTGTACGGCCGTTTACTTGCGGAAGCCTCCAATCTAGATGAATTGATAAAAACCGTACGTCGTCCCGATTTTAAGAAGCAAGACATGTGGCAGGCTTATATTCAAGCACTCATTTGCGGCAAGGCGGATGTCTATGTATACAGTGACGGATTGTCCGATGAGCAGATACAAACAGCTTTGCTTCGACCGTCAAAAAACATAACGGAAACGGTGGAAACTCTGCTTGCACGCTATGGTCACAACGCGGCCGTATGCGTACTGCCGGAGGGTCCGATGACCATACCGTACGTTGGGTAAATGAGGTCAAGCGGAGCGACACACTCATATTGAAAGAGTACCATGAAGAAACTTGTAAAACTTTCCTCCTTATGCAAAGATAGTGAGCAACAGAAAGCAAGCGCGAAAAAGGAGCGGAAAATGAGGGCCATACAAATAGTCGAACCCGGCAAAGTCACCACCATCGATGTACCGAAACCGAAACCCGGACCCGAAGAGGCCCTGATAAAACTGAAGATTGTGGGTCTGTGCGGATCGGACCTTAAATCGTACAGAGGCGATAATCCGCTTGTGAAGTACCCCAGAATCCCAGGCCACGAGATTGCGGGAGAAATCATCACGTGCGGCAACAGTGTACCGAAGAGCTTCACGCCCGGTATGAAAGTCGCCGTCTCGCCCTACTCCGCCTGCGGGAAATGTCCGGCCTGCCGCCGAGGGAGATACAACTGCTGCCCCTACAACGATACCCGCGGCGTACAGCAGGACGGATTAGCATCCGAATATTTCACAATACATTACAGCAAACTTTTTCACGCTCCCGATCTGTCTTTCGAACAGATCGCCTTTGCCGAACCGTTGAGTGTCGGCCGCCACGCCGTTGTCCGAAGCCGGGCCGAAAAGGGTGATCGAATTCTGGTCATCGGCTGCGGAGTGATCGGCTTAGGTGTCATTATCTCCTTAGCATATAACGGGATCGACGTTACGGCGATGGATATCGATAATGAAAAATTAGATCTGGCCCGTAAAGTCGGAGCTTCTTCCGTTATCAACAGCAAAGAAAGAGACATAGAAAAGGAGACCGCCGAATTGACCGATGGGGAAGGGTTCGATGTCGTTTTCGAAGCGGTGGGATTGGCCGCTACCTATCAACAGGCCATACGGCTGGCGGCGTCCGCCGGAAGGGTGATCTATATCGGATACGTGAGCAAACCGGTCTCTTTCGAGACAAAGAATTTCGTGTTTAAAGAGCTGGACATCCGCGGTTCAAGAAATACACTGCCCGAAGAAATAGAAGAAGTTATACGGATGTTAGGATCCGGAAGTGTCGACACTTCCCTGCTTACAACCGCCACCTACTCCATTGAAGAGGCGTCAAAAGCTTTTTCATATTGGGATGAAAACCCGGGGAAAGTCACTAAAGTACTCGTCGTCCCGGATGAAAAGTGAGGAGAGAAACAATGGAATTAAGCCATAAAGAAATACCCGTCCAATTTCTGAATACACTGCCTGAAGGAATAAAACTGGTAAAGCGGGAAGGCTATCCGTTTCTAGTACTGGAAAGGATACACGATCACCAGGGGAAAAGCCTGATTTCAAACATGGTACAGATCCATGGAGAACCTTCGATAAAACTATGGGTACATATCGGTTCGACAAAAGGGTATCTTTTCCTCGACGCTTTTTGGGGGAGCCTCGCAAAGCTCTACAGTTTTATACCCGATCTTTCTTCGAAAGAAACATTTGTAGAAGCATTCTCTCCCGATTCGGGTGCATCGCTTATGTCCGATTATCACTGTAACCAAGAGGGCTGCACCAGCGAACGTTCCATTTTACTCTATCTGCCGGGTACCAATAACAAAGTCTACCTGTGTACCAAACTCGGCTGTCCGGGCCACTATCTCGATATCAACGAGATGCCGGAAATACTTACCGATTCCGTCAGCAGAATCAATTTTTTCGGGGCAGGTGAGGGTGAGTTTTTTCACGGAATTTAACCTTCGGGTCGGCAGCAAGCCTGCCGCGTCATTATAAAACGGAAAAATAGTCCCGGTCCAAAACAACCAAGTCCCCCTCTTTTCCTATTTCGATCGATCCGAACTTTGTGTCCGTACCCAGCAATCTGTGGGGATTGAGGGATGCAAACCTGACCGTTTCCGGGAGATCGGCCCCGGTCGTCTCCATAAAGTTACGCATAACCTGTGTTAGCACTCTGTTTGAACCTACCAATATATTGGAATCTTCATAGCGGACCCCTTCAGCACCCGACACGACACGCTTCCCGAAGTAGGTTTTTCCCGCAGCCTGTGACGAACCTATCGGAAGTCCCGCCGTAACCACCGCATCGCTAATAAGGATAAGTCGATCATGGTTGACGTGGCGATAACACATACGTAAGGCCGCTTTATTCAGGTGAATACCGTCTCCGTTAAGTTCAACGTATACTTCGCTATCCAAAAACGGCAGCATGGAGAGTCCGGACGTTTTGTGTGAGAAAGGCCCCATTGCGTTGAAGAGATGGGTTATGTTTACCGGAATGCGAAACCGTTTCGCAAACTCCCGTAGTTTATCAGTCTCATTCACCGTACACAGCGAGTGGCCGAGACAGGGGACAATTCCCATCCGAAGCATCGGTTGAAGGACCGTATCGAACGCTTCCACTTCCGGCGCCACCGTCATCATCTTTATCAGGTATCGAGATGTGTCGAGCAGTTTGTACAGGTACTCCGGATCTGGAGGTGAGACATACTGTTCGAGGATCCCGCCTCTTTTTTCAGGATTAACAAAAGGGCCTTCGATGTAGGTTCCCCGGATTGCTGAAAAGAGTTCATCGTCCCCCGGACCTACGATTATTCCCGCAAGATTGCAGACGGCGGACTCATCACACTGGAGGGTGGGAAGGAAATGGGTCACACCGTATTCTCGCAGGAACCTGCATACCGCTTCCATTCCCTGCTTATCGATCGTCTCAAAACTGTACTCCCCGCAACCATGGATATGCAATTCCACCAGTCCCGGTGAGATATAACCTCCGCGCGCGTCGATAAAGGGGAGCCCTTTATGCGTGTGCGTTTTTCGGGTAATCTCGGTTATAATTCCTTCTTTGACATAGATGTACCCGTCATCGAGAAGAGAGTTTTCGAGCACCAACGTCCCGTTTCCCATAACATAGGAATCGGAGGTCGGGTTGATGTTGCTATCTTCGAAACTCACCTGTTACCTCATTACCGCCCGCCTATTCTACAGCCGATACCGGTTTCAGGCTGATGTCTAAATCCCTCTCATGCTCGAGAGTGGAGAGGTCTTCACGTAATTCGGCGATTGAAACGGAAAACGGTACAATAATATGGGCCCTCATATGAAACATTTCAGCACCGGTCCAAGGTGCGGCGGAAGATTCGGTTTCCAGATCTTCGATATTAATATTGTAAGTGTGAAGCACGGCGGAAACCGCGTGGACAATCCCCGGGGCGTCCAGGGAAAATGTCTCTATTACGTAGGGGCGGCCTGTTCCTGTTAACATCGACGGTCCGGTCTGTTTCACCTCTATCCGGAGCCGGACCTTGTCACCAATCGTCTCCTCTTCCGCGACGAGCTTCTCGATACTCCCTTCCTCACCTGAAATCAACATGATAATAGCGAACTCTCCCCCTAAGACAGCCATTCTGCTTTCGTGAATGCTGCAATGAAGCTCTTCGATGATGGCGGTAATTTCATCGACAATGCCTATTCTGTCCCTTCCGATCCCTGTCAACACGACAAACTGTTCACTCATGCCTACTCCTCTCGTCCTCTCCTTTACTATAATTGTTAAGCCGGTTATAGAGGGCCTGGAAAAAATCGCGATTATCCGCTTGAAGATACCGCATTGTCCCTCCCATGCGGGAAAAACTCTTGCAAAACCGGAGATAGTACGCGGGATTGTCCTCCGGCGGTTCCTTCCCCGTCGACCAATCCCACGGAGAAGCCATTAAATCGATAACGTAGAGAGAGAAATTATCTATAAAACCGTCCTTCTGTCCGGAGAGATTTTGGGCCATGGAGAATGATTTCTCAAAAATCATAGGCGACATGACTGCCGATCCGACGGAAAGATAGACGCCCCCCTCCATGTCCGCGACACTTCCGGCAAACCGGAGAAAATCCCGTTCCGCTGTCCGTCCCACGGCAGCACCGCTGTTCAAAGGATGGGTATAGATGATGTCATGCCCGAACATGGGATGGGCGGTGCAGGGAATACTCAATTCATAGGCAGATGCCTGAACACTGTGTTCTTTATGCGGATGAGGAACATGAAAAAAACCGGGTTTGAGATCGGCCTCTTCGACGGTATGGATGAAATCTAAAGCCGAGGCGCACCAGCTCGGGTCCGTTCGCAGCATTCCTTCGACCCTTCGAAGAACATCGGTTTTCTCGGGAATTTCGGTCCCTTCTTGTGCGATGAACGAACCGACCGATTCACCATACCCCATGCCGTAGAAGGACCCTGCGGCAATGGCCAGATTAATCGTATACCCGGTCTCGTGCCACATGCCGAATTTTCCTAAGGCTGCATTTTCACGTACATGCTCACTCGTTTTACCTAAATACGAAAGTTCCCAATCGTGGATTATCCCGGCACCGTTTGTCGCCAAGTGTGTTACCCACCCGTTTCGCATAAACGCGATTAAAACCGGGGCCAATCCGTTCTTAATGGTATGCGCACCGAAGGCAAGGATTACAGGTTTGCCGTTCTTTCGTGCCTTATTTATATCGGATGCCGCCTGCCGCACCACGGCAGCGGCAGTCTCATCATTTGAAAACGGGTCCGCCGTTTTGTCGGGAAAAACGGGTCCTTCCTCTAATGATACGCGGTTCTTCCGATCGGACAGCGGAAAAAACCGGAGTCTTTTTCTATCGAGAGACTTAAACTGTCCCGCCGGAGTTTCATCGGTCATGAAAAAGGACCTCCAACAGTTCACCTGTTTGTGAAAAATCGGGGACAAGCAGATCGGCACCTGACAGGACCAGTCGTTCCCGCTTTCGCGGATTATACCCGAATCTCTTTTTTTCATCGGACGCCACCCCCACGGTGTACCCTCCCCGTTTTTTCGTCTCTCGAAGTTCCACCGGTCCGTCGCCGAATGTCACTATTCGATCGGCGGCATCGTCACCGATGGTATCGAGAATGGCCTTCAAGGCCGTCTGTTTCGGATCAACCGTCATATCGCCTATCGCCCCATAGATACCGCCGTTAAAAAAAGATGCATACCCCAATAGTTCCGCTTCTCGTCGGACATCATCGGCATCCGTCCCGCTGGCAAGATAGAGCACAACTCCCCACTCTTTAAGCGCGTGTAAGAAAGACAGGGACCCCTTGATGGTGACATCCTCGACCGTCAATTCTTTCTTTCGGACTTTCACTATCCGCTTTTCGACCATCTCCATCAGGGACCGATTGTAGATTTCCTTATACCCTGAAGCGTCCTCGATCTCCTCATTCGGAACGTAACCGGAGGAAGCGACCATTCTCGTCAACGCGTCCATCTGAGAGAGAGTTTGAATTCCGGTCGTTTTCTCGATAAATTGGCGGACCTTGGTCTGAACCTCTTCTCGCTCTTTATCGGACACTTCGGAAAGTCCGCCTCCTAGAATAGCTTTTATCATCATCGGTTCCATGACGCTTTCCCAGCCTTCTCGTAAGGTGGAGATTGTTCCGTCATGATCGAATACCGCATACTTGAATTTTCGCTCCCCCATCCTTACCGGGAGTTTGGTCACAATCTCAATTTCCGTCGGTTCTTCCCGCCCGTCATCAGAGCCGCAGACTGCATACATCGGTTTGTAGAGGAAGCCGGCCTTCTCGGGGTTATACCGATAATCAGGATCGGAAGCTGCTTCTAGAATTTCCGGCGGTTTCGCGGTACCGGTTATGAATAGTTTTCGGATTGTCACACCGGCGGTCAAATTACCGAATACCGCCGCCTCTTCCGCAGAGTGGCCGCAGCCTATCCCAGCTGCAATACCGGCGAGCATGCTGTCACCCGCGCCCACCGTATCCACTTCCTGTACCACATGCAAACCGAACACCCGCCTCGCCCCCTTTTCATCACGGACCAAGCAACCGTTTTCCCCTAAGGTCAGAAAAAGCGGTTTCTCCCATCTCTTATAGAGTTTTTCGGCGATCTCTTCGTCCCTCGAGGCGGAGCCGGGCGATGCCTCCGTTTTTGCGTCATCTGCCGCGAGCACCCGCTCAGCTTCATTTCGGTTCAACTTTCGCAAGGCCCCTTCATATTCATCGGGATAGTCTCTCGAATCGACGAGAAAGAGGACATCAGGATGGTGTTGAATTACCGTTCGCAGTGATCGTCTGAAATAGTCGGTATGAATACCCCGCAACACCTGCTGATTGATAATAGCCGCATCCACCTCGAAAAGGCTTTCTTCCAAAGAGAGGAGCAATTTATCGGCGGTTTCATCGCTCAATTCGTTATAATTCCCAAAATCGAGCCTCGGCAGTTCTTTGTCCCCGTCGATGCACTTGGTATAGACGAGAGTGTCCCACCCTTCTCCCTGGATAATAAGATTTTCCGTATTGCTCCCGCTTTCGGAGAGAAGATCGTGCATCTTTTTCCCGTACATATCATCCCCGACAACTCCGAACAGCGAGACCTTTCCGACACCCATATCCAGAAGGTTTGCAGCGACATTTCCCGCCCCGCCGGGTGAATAACGATGGTCTTTCACCGGCAGAGTCCATAGCCCTGTTTCTATGGATATCTCAGATTCACTACGATCGATGAAGTTATACACATCAAGGCAGAAATCGCCGATTATTGCGACATGGATTCGAGGAACAGTATTGAGAATTGTTTTACAGAGAGATAATTCACGATTCATACGATCTATTGTGCAGGAATTATCGAATTTTGTCCAATGAGTGGAGCAATCGGTCGGTATTTCACAGTTGAAAACAAGTAATTCAAAAAGTAAGCTGTGGGGATTCGAAATGTGAACGATTGTATTGATTACGGTCCTCATAAACTTATGCAGCAGATTTAGTTCACATTTCGAATCCCTGGTTGAAAACAATACAAACTAACCGTACATTGTAGGTATGAACAATGAAACCCACCATCTTAACGAGCTTCTAAAACGGTATCCCTCACTCGAAAGCGGCAAAGAGGATATCATGAGTGCATTCCGGCTGATCATGAAAACGGTACGCTCAAACGGGACCATTCTCGTCTGCGGTAACGGCGGAAGCGCCGCCGACAGCGAGCATATTGTCGGCGAATTAATGAAGGGGTTCTTACGAAAACGGCCCCTACCCGATGATTTGGCGAAACATATCATGGAAGGCGACGGAGAGAGGGGGCCCATCCTCGCCGGAGAGCTCCAAGTACCGATAAGAGCGATATCATTGACCGGCCATATCTCTCTCACATCCGCATTCAATAACGACATCAATGCCGAACTCAACTTTGCTCAGCAGGTTTTAGGGTACGGACGGGCAGGCGATACCTTGCTCGCACTCTCCACTTCGGGTAACTCCGCCAATGTTGTAAACGCGGTCTATCTTGCCTCCCGCCTCGACATCCACACCATCGGCATGACGGGACAAGGAGGAGGCAGGCTGGCCGATTACTGCGAAGTCTGTATCCGGGTCCCGGAAGTAAGCACGCCGCTTATTCAGGAGCTCCATCTCCCGGTCTACCACACATTGTGCTCCATGGTAGAGTCTTCACTTTTTAATGAGTAAGATTCTTCTTCACCCATGTTCGATTACATCGGTATCTTCTTCCATCATGTCAAAGAAGCTCTTCCGTGAGGGTTGTTAAAGATGATTCCAGCATCTCTTCCAGTTGATAATCGGAATAGTCGCGTCCCAGCTTCGGACCGCCTATTTCTAAGTAGCCGACAAGTTCCTCTACCGGCCAGGGATTGTTTGGTTCTTCGAGAAACGAGCGTATCAAGTTTAGATCGATTATCCCCTTCTCACATTCACCTCGGCTGAATCCGAATGTCGAATCGAAGCAGGAATCGGTGTTTTTTAAATGAAACTCGTAGAGCCACGGAATTTCGATCGAAAAAAGCTCGATATTCGAATGGACCACCCTGCAATTGCGGTCCGCGTAACCGTGACTGACGTCACCGCACAATCCCACGGGGACCGTCGTACCAGGATGCAGCTGGTGATAGTCATTGAGATGGCGCATCATCGAAGTTATCTCTTCCGGTGTGGTAGGCGGTTCGGCGGAACAGGACATCGGTTCCATGGTCAAAGCTTTCAAGCCCTTCTCCTTTGCAAGGACCATCAGTTCTTTCATATGTGAAAAGTAGCACTCGATACCGTACTGCTTATATTCAGGCCGGTCCCGGTAGACCGCACCCGGACTGGCACCGGTATAATCAGCCCCCAATACGGATGCAACATGGATGAACCGCTCGTAATTCTTTTTCGCGGCGGATTCCAGAAATCGATTCCCCGTGAAAAAGCCGCCAAGCTCTCGATGTGCCGAAAAACAGCTTTTGATGCGAATATTATACCGCTCCGCCAACTCCCGCAGTTTATAGAGGTATCCGTCCTCAACAGTATAGAGCTCCATGAAGCTGCCGATCTGCACGAAACGGACATCCAGCCTATCCATGAGGGAAAAAAGCCAGGAAAAACTGAACCGATATTCAATAGGATCGCTTTTTACACCGAGAAAAAAATCCATCTACACTCCTCTTTCACTATCCGGATACGCGTTAATTACCTCGCATCAATTGCATCGTGTAACCCTACACTTTAAATATCACTTTACTGGTGTACGTTGATTTATCCATAATTTTCTTAAAAATCGATTCCCCCTCTTCCAGAGGGGGTGTATGACTGATCAACGGCCCCACCACCAAATCACGGTCCATCAAGGAGAGGACGGTAGACCAGTCGTCCTTGCCCAGCGGAGTAATCTTTGAATTCCATGTACCCCGGATGGTCAATTCCCGCCGCAATACCGAAGAGAAATCCTTCTCACCAATAACAAACTCCCCGTGAATATTACCCAAAAAGACCACCTGTCCAAATCTCCCGGCGGATTGCAGCGCCTGTAGAAAAGTTGCCGGTAAGCCGCACGCTTCGACCACACAATCTATCCCATAACCTTCCGTTTTGTCCATGATCGTTTGAACGGGGTCCGTCTCGGTAGAATCGATAACGGTGAAACCCATCTCCTCGGCTATAGAAAGCTTTCGCTTATCAATATCCACGAGTACCACCTCATGGCATCCTCCTATACGAAGCCATTGGGCAACCATGTTGCCGATCGGTCCGGCCCCAAACACGGCACCCGACATTCCCGGTTGGATAATCATCCTCCGCACACCATGCAGCGCCACCGCGCACGGTTCCGTCATCGCCGCGTGCACCGTATCCACATGGTCGGGAATGAGAAAGAGGTTTTCACTCGGTACCCATACGTATTCAGCAAAACCTCCGTCCATTCGGGACCCGAAATAGGTGTAGTTGAGACATTGCGCATAATCGCCCGTTTGACAGGGAATACATTTTTTACACGGAACTAACGGAAAAACAACAACCCTGTCACCCTTTTTCATTTCAGTCCGCGCCGATGGGGGCACTTCTTCCGCGAAACCTGAAAATTCATGTCCCATAATCAGGGGATAGTGGTACGCCTTCCCCCCGAACCCCCGACCGATATCGGAAGAACAGATGCCTGAGGCCTTGACCCGGACCAGGACCTCATCCGGCGACCGCTTTTCAGGTTTCGGTACCTCTTTATAAACAATCGATTTATCTTTTTCCAATACTAACGCCTTCATAATGAGGTTCAGCATATACTCAAAAACTTTCTTATTCAAGCAAAAAAAATGGTATTTTGATCGTTTTTGCTTGAAATTTTATGGTAGACCTGTATACTGGCTAGTAAGGAGAGAGAAAAGTGAAAGCCGCCGTTTTAGAAGCATTGGAAGATATAAAGGTAAAAGAAGTCGCCGAACCGAAGTGCGGCGATAACGAAGCCGTACTGGCAGTAAAAGCATGCGCAATATGCGGATCGGATATCAGGATATACCACTACGGCAACGACAGGGTCAAATATCCCGCGGTCATCGGCCATGAAATAGCCGGGATAATCGTAGAAACGGGAAAGAATGTTACAAAAGTAAAAAAGGGCGATCGAGTGGCCTTAGGCGCCGACGTTCCGTGCGGGACCTGTTACTGGTGCACAAACGGAATGGGGACCAACTGCGCCATTAACTACGCAGTCGGTTACCAGTTCCCCGGCGGGTTTCAACAAAAAATGGTGCTGAATGAGACCATTCTCAACTACGGCCCCGTAACGGCTATTCCCGATTCAATGGGCTATGAAGAAGCTGCCGTCGCGGAACCGTTGGCCTGCGCAATCAACGGTTTGGAGCTCGCCAAAATGAGTTTCGGAAAAAGTCTCTGTATTATCGGCTTAGGTCCTATCGGCTGCATGATGCTCGAACTCTCAAAAGCATACGGCACAACAAGAGTTTTTGCCGCGCAACGAAGCAAAAAACGGTTGGAGATGGCAAAACCTTTCCGCCCCGACGCACGATTTATCTCTACGGAGGACGAGGACCTCGTTGAAACGATAATGAAAGAGACCGAAGGCGAAGGGGTGGATGTGGTGGTTACCACTGCCGGAACGGTGCAGGCCCATGAAGATGCCGTAAAAATGGTCCGCCACAGGGGATATATCAACCTTTTCGGCGGCCTGAAAAATCAACCTAACCTGTGTATCGATTCCAACCTTATCCACTATAAAGAATGTTTCGTCATGGGCAGCCACGGCTCGCTTCCTCGTCACCACCGGATCGCCGTCGATACCCTGGCCGCGGAATATGTACACGGGAAACAGTACATATCGAAAACCTTCCCTTTGGAAGAAATAGATAAGGCCTTCGCCTTTCATGAATCGAGGGAAGGACTGAAGGTAATCGTCAAGCCCAATCCATAATACAGAGAATAAAGGAACCGCTATGAAACAGGGAAAAATTTCGGTGTCCATGATGTGTGCCGATTTTCTCCATATACAACAAGAGCTGGATATTTTCGCCGTGAACGGCATCGACTATCTTCATATCGATGTGATGGACGGCCATTTCGTTCCCAATCTTACCTTGGGGCCCGATTTTTGCCGCAGCCTCGCCGCCTACTCGTCCATTCCCCTCGATATCCATTTTATGACTGAGAATGTGGATATCCTTCTTCCTAAATTCGGGGAATTTTCAAATTCCCTCATTACATTCCACCCCGAAGCGGTCTACCACCCCCATCGGACCCTTCAATTGATCAAAAGCTACGGCATACCGGCGGGGCTTGCACTCAATCCCGCGACAACGCTCGAATCGATCAAGTACATGGTCCCCGATATAAGCCTCATCTGTCTCATGACCGTCAATCCCGGGTATGCCGGACAGAAGCTGATTCCTCAAACAATCGATAAGATACGGGAATTCAGCCGGTTTATCGAAGAAAATGATTTAGATATCATGCTCGAAGTGGACGGGAATGTGAGTTGGGAGAATATTCCCACAATGAGGGACGCGGGGACCGAAATTTATGTCGCAGGCTCCTCCTCGATTTTCGGGAAAGAGGCGGAACGGCAGGATGCAATCCGGAGGTTTCGAACTCTTATAACCAACAATGCTTAGCAGTGAACGCCACCATAAAATATTGCGATTTCTTGGCAGGCACCGCTACGCGGCACTCCATGACATCGTAGATATGGTCGGAGTATCCGAGACCACGGTCAGGAGAGATTTTTCCTTTCTCGAAGAAAAAGGGTATCTGAACCGGGTACACGGCGGGGTGGAATTGACGGAGAGAACGGTTTATTCCGAGTTGTCGCCACTGTTCTTCGACGAACCGCCGTTCGAATCGAGGAAAGACCAAAACTCCGAGGCAAAGCGAAAAATCGCCCAAAAAGCGACGGAACTGTGTACCGACGGCGAAACCATCATGATCGACGGCGGTTCCACGACCTTTCACATGGCCCCCTCCTTGCGTGAAAAACGTCTTCATATTATCACCAACTCATTTGCGATGACCGAAGAATTGGTGCATCATTCGGAAAACCAGGTAACCATTGTAGGTGGTCTTGTCTATCCCAATTCACAACTCATTCTCAACCCTTTCGACTGTGAAGAGTTCCTAAAAAACTATTACGCGGCAAAGCTGTTTATGGGAGCGGGCGGTATCGATGAAAACGGGGCAACCAATACCGAGATGCTATTAATCGAAACGGAACGGACCATGATCAAACAGAGTAAACAACTCATTCTCCTCTGTGACAGTTCCAAATTCTCAAAACAGGGCGATCTTTTTCTCTGCGCTTTGGACGATATCGATACTATCATAACCGATGAGGGGATTTCAGAGTCACAACAAAATTTCATCAATGAAAAGGGCGTTACACTTTTTATCGTCTAGTCCCAGGCGTCTGACCGGAGCCGGCCGTTTGCCCTACCGGCCACTGCTCGTTCGGTTGCATAAACCATAAAAATCACCTATCGTACTACTATCGTTGCAAAAACCACCATTTTGGCCGTGTTGAGAAGGGTAAATACTTGAGGCACTTTCACAATTCAAATGGGTCAAAGGAGATTTTCATGGCACAAACAATTCCAGCTCACACTATAAATAGCGCGAAAGAGCGTTACGCGCAACTGGGTGTCGACGTCGAGGCCGCTCTGGAGAAGCTGAAAAAAGTCTCTCTCTCCGTCCACTGTTGGCAGGGGGACGATATCGGCGGTTTCGAATTAGCGCCTGAAGGAAGTCCCGGAGGCATCCAGGTCACCGGGAACTATCCGGGAAAACCGAGGAATATGGACGAATTGAAAGGCGATATCGCCCAAATGATGAGTTTTGTTCCCGGAAACCATAGAATTGCCCTTCACGCGATTTACGGTGATTTCGGCGGGAAAGCCGTGGACAGAGACGCGGTACAGCCGGACCATTTTACGACCTGGGCGGATTGGGGCAGACAGCAGAACATAAAGTTCGACTTCAACAGTACTTTTATCTTTCATCCGAAAGCGGACGACGGCTTTACCTTAACCAGTAAAGACGGGGCGGTCAGGACCTTTTGGATAGAACACGGAAAGCGGTCGAGGGAGGTGAGTGCGTATTTGGGGAAGGAACAAGGGGACCCCTGTATCCACAACCTGTGGATTCCGGACGGAATGAAAGACACTGCCATTGATAAACGGGGTTATCGTGAACTCCTAAAAGACTCTTTGGACCAAATCTTCTCTCAGAAGTTCGGTCCGTCCGTACTCAAAGACGCCGTTGAATCGAAACTGTTTGGAATCGGCAGCGAATCGTTCGTCGCGGGGTCTCATGAGTTTTATCTCGGGTACTCGTTTACCCGCGGTACGATGGTCTGTCTCGACATGGGCCATTTCCATCCCACCGAATCGATAGCCGACAAACTCTCCGCGGTCCTCCTCTTTACCGATGAGGTTCTCCTTCACGTCAGCAGAGGAATACGATGGGACAGCGATCATATCGTCGTTCTCAACGACGACGTCCTCAATCTCTGCTACGATATCGTCCGGGGAGATTTCTTAGACAATATCCATATCGGACTCGACTTCTTCGACGCGACACTCAACAGAATCGGGGCCTGGGCCGTCGGCGCGCGATCGGTCTTGAAGGGGCTGCTGCGGGCACTCCTGGAACCGGTGGATACCTTGAAACAGTATGAAGCCGAGGGGAAATACTTCGAACGGCTTGCACTGTTGGAAGAGTGTAAAATGCTGCCCTTCGGTACAGTGTGGGATTATTTCTG
>CAZJBZ010000054.1:8711-16677 GCA_964543975.1 uncultured Spirochaetales bacterium | reverse complement strand
CCTGCCACGGAAGTGTGGTCGAAGTTGAAAACGGCAGACCGGTTGAAGGGACCTGGCCTAATGTTGGGGTAGGCAGACTGAATCCCGACGGTTCACGCGGCAGCTGTACCAGCTGTCACACACGACACCGGTTCTCAATCGTGGAAGCAAGAAAACCGGAAGCGTGCGATCAATGCCATCTTGGTCCCGACCATCCTCAGATCGAGATTTACAACGAGTCGAAACATGGAACGATGTATCACGCTTACGGTGATGACTGGACATGGCGTCCGGAAGATTTTCATTGGACCGCAGGGAGGGATTATCGGGCCCCTACCTGTGCGGCGTGCCATATGTCGGAAGCCGGAAGGGAGACCGATTCATCGGACGGTGCAATTCAGCAGGGCGGTCCCGATTCGAGGCCTGGCCCGATCGTTGAAAAATCGCATGATGTTACCCAAAGGCTTGCATGGGAGCTGCAGGCGCCGCTGACTATCCGGCCTTCGGAGTTTGCTCCCCTCCCCGCGGGCACCGATTGGAGGGAAGAGCGGGAAAAAATGAGGATTGTTTGTCTCCAGTGCCATTCGGAAGCCTGGACCGACGGTCATTTTCAGAACATGGACTCTGTAATCGAACACTATAATAACAACTATTATAAACCGGTCAAGGATGTAATGGACCGTCTGTACGAGGAAGAGCTGCTGACCGAAGATTCCTACTTCGATGAGGAGCTGGAATGGGAGTTCTACGAGTTGTGGCACCATGAAGGACGACGGGCACGCATGGGGGCGGCGATGATGGCCCCCGATTACGCGTGGTGGCATGGGTTCTACGAATGTAAGCACCGGTTTATGAAATTTATGGAGATGGCGGAAGACCATAGCGTAGATGAAAAAGGGAAGTGGGAGAATATCTTTCCGGGCCGTTTAAAAGATTGATTATTATTATAAGCGACGGAAGAGGCATGCTGCAGGCAGGTAGTTTCCTCCTCATCTATCTCGCCACCCTAAGTGGAGCGACCGTTTTCTTGCTTCTCCAGTGGTGGGTACCGAAGCCGCGGTCCATGAATTGAGTCACCGAACACCACATGTACACCGTGGTACAGCGGCGTAATCAGAGACGCTGTACCGACTATTTTGCCAAGGTTAAGCCAATCTTTACTTGACTAAAACACGTAAAAACTCTAAATTGTTAATTTAGTGAATGATCATCATTCTCTATGACCCTGCTGAGAGGTAATTTTGTCAAAAAAACCGCATAAAAATAATTTTAACCCCCTTCTCTCCAATACCGAATGTACAAAAACCATTCTCCTGGTGGAGGACGAAGTCCTTATCGCAATGGATGAGGCAGCCGTTCTAAAGAAGCATGGGTTCAGAGTGATAACCGCGTATAACGGGAAAAATGCGATTGAAGCAGTCCTGGAACATGACATCGATCTTGTTCTTATGGATATCGATTTGGGTGAAGACAAGATGGACGGTACGGAAGCAGCCGAAATTATCCTTCAAGAACGAGACCTTCCTGTCATTTTTCTTACCTCCCACACGGAAAAGGAGATGGTAGAGAAGGTGAAGGGGATTACCCGGTACGGCTATGTCCTCAAGGATGCAGGTGAGTTTGTCCTTATCGAATCGATCACGATGGCATTTGAACTATTCCGTTCCTACTCCTTGATACGAGAAAAGGAACGGCAGCTGGAACTTGCAATGGACGCGGCGAACCACGCGTTTTGGGATTTTGATATCGATACGGGCAACACCTATTTCAGCCCCAGGTATTTTGAGATGCTCGGATACCGACCGGATGAACTTCCGATGTACATCTCGACCTTTGAGAATCTTATTCATCCGGATGATCGGAAAAGTATTGTTCCTAAAATATTTGAAAAAGTGAATTCAGGTGCAGCGTTCGAAGAAGTGTTTCGGATGAAAACAAAAGAGGGAGAGTGGAAATGGATACGAGGAGCAGCTAAATCGTACGATAAGGATGAAGAGGGTGTCCCCCACCGGGTGGTTGGTACCCATGAAGACATTACCGATCGAATTACAGCGGAAAACCAATATCAAGAAGCAAAGCTTTTTTATGAATCGATTCTGGAAACAGTACGCGCCGGTATCTGGGTGACGAACCGTGACGATGGTATTATCTATGTAAATGCCGCCATGGCCTCTATTGCAGGAGTGAAGAAAGAGGAGATCATCGGGAAAAGGGTCCTCCGCGATTTCCCGTCCGCGACAATAGGTGAATTAAAAGCATTTTATAAAGAGACGAAAAAGACATTACGGCAAGTGGATTATGAAGCGTCTGTAACGACACCGGCCGGGGACTCTACCATTCAAAAGGGATGGCTGTTCCCACGCGTAAGAGACGGTAATTATGACGGGATTATTTGCACAATCCAAGACATTACGCATGATAAGAAAACCAGGGAAGCGTTGGAGCAAAGCGAACGAAAGTATCGCAGTTTGGTTGAACTTTCACCTGACGGGATCGCAACGGTCACCTCCTTTGGTAAGGTGACCAGCGTAAACCAAGCTTTCGCCGATTTAACCGGTTATACGAAAGAGGATTTTATCGAAAAGCATTTTACCCAAATTCCGACACTGGTGAAACAGGATCTTCCAACCTACCGTCACATGTTTGAAACCATACTGAAAAGTAATAAGGATAACGTTTTCACATTTAAATGGAGACACAGATCGGGTGAGGTTCGAATTGGAGAAGCACGAAGCAAACGGCTTCAATTCGATAGCGGTGGACCGACCATTCAATGCGTTGTAAGGGATATTACCGAACAGAAAAAAGCGGAAGAGGGCCTTAAAAAGGCACTTGATGAGAAAAACTTCTTCATGCGTGAATTGAACCATCGAACAAAAAATAATTTGGCGATGATCTCTTCCCTTATCAATTTGAAAAATTCATCCCTCAAGGATGATGACAGAGTCGACCTATCCGACCTTATCCATCAAATTGAATCCATCCGAATTATTTATGAAAAGTTTAGTCAAACGGACAATTGGACCCACATCAACATCAAGACCTACATTCCAGAACTGTTGGATTCCATTTTTTCTCCCTTTACCGAAAAAAACGTTTCGGTGGTGACGGAGTTTGATGACATTACGATGTCCGCAAAAAATGCCCTGCCGATCGGACTGATAGTCAATGAGATTGCGGTGAACGCGGTGAAACACGGATTTGATAGGGAGGATGTGGAGGGTAAGGCTCGGTTTTCGGTCCGTTTTCAACAAGAAAGAAATGGTAAGCTGTATACACTGACTCTTTCGAATACCGGGAAACCGTTTCCCGATGGTATCGATCTGAATAACCCCACAACTTTGGGATTGAAGATTGTCTCCGATCTGGTCCGTCAACTGAATGGAACCATTAAATTAAAACGGAAGCCACGGACGGAGTTCACCATTACCTTCCCTGTGGCGGATGAATCGTAAGCTTCTACACTTCATGCACCGTCCATTCATTATCGATCCATAGCCCTATTATTTGAGCTGAAGGGAAGGAGGTCTTCAGATAGGTAATGGATTGTTTGATATGCTCCCTTTGCCGCGATTCATCGACCGGATTTCCGGCACAGTCCTGATGTCCGGAGATAACGATGAGACGAGAACCGTGTTTGTCTACGGAGAGAGACACCCGTGCACGGATTGATTGAATTGTTCTATGGTCTTTCTGGTCCGCAAGAATTTTATTAGGACCAGGTTCGGTGATTGCATCAACATAGTCAAACCCGTATCGCGTTTTCAAAAAATTGATAATCGGTTCCTGTATCCTGCCGTCCATGCAGTGTATAGACGTACAAAATTTCATTCTTTTTCCTGAACCGCTGTGGACGCGAATGTTCCAATCCTTATTCCGCGGCGGTTATCACTCTATCGTATTGATGATAGCGGAAAAGATAAAGAGGAGTTTTGCATTCGTCTACAAAGGGATGATCGAACTGTATCAAGAACTCCTTATTATTCGTGAACTGAATTCACCAAAAGGCCCGGATGGGTTAAGACAATTTTCACTTTTATTAGGTTGATAAATATGCAGGTTCACCTTACTATTAGACATATGAGGTGAGGTGAAAACGTAATGCCCAAAAACGCTTCCTCTTCGACCATTCTCCTCGTAGATGACGAACCGCTCGTTGCCTTAGATGAAGCTACAATCCTTACAAAATACGGTTATAAAGTAATAACGGAATACACTGCCGAGAACGCCATTGCTTCGGTGAGTGAAAACGATATCGATCTTATCCTGATGGATATCGATTTGGGAAGCAAACGCATGGACGGAGCAAAAGCCGCGGATGTCATTCTTAAGGAAAAGTCTCTGCCGATCGTCTTTCTAACCAGTCACACCGAACAGGAATATGTCGACCGGGTCAAATCGATAACCAATTACGGATATGTGCTGAAAACTGCCGGTGAGTTCGTGCTCATTGAATCGATCGGTATGGCGTTCGAACTCTTTAAGGCACAGAGAGAGTGGAAGAAAACGGAAAAAGCCCTATTGGAAAACCAAAAACTAGTTGATGAAGCCCACCGTCTTGCGCATATAGGAGTGTGGACCTGGGACGCTGCAGAAGACAGCGTAGTGTGGAGTGATGAGCTCTATCGGATTGCGGGCCGGGACCCGAAGAAACCACCCCCCACCTATGCGGAACATCAGGGGCTTTATTCGGTAGAGAGTTGGCATCGACTGGATGCGGCGGTCCAAAACACACTGCAAACAGGTCAAAAATATCGACTTGAATTGGAACTGGTAAGGACGGGCGGCTCGATACGAAACGTCATTGCAGTCGGGGGCGCGCGGTATAATCGACACCAAGAGATCATCGGACTGTATGGAAT
Source organism: uncultured Spirochaetales bacterium (assembly GCA_964543975.1). Classification (GTDB taxonomy): domain Bacteria; phylum Spirochaetota; class Spirochaetia; order SPDA01; family CAZJBZ01; genus CAZJBZ01. The sequence goes on along the minus strand of CAZJBZ010000054.1, from coordinate 11,836 downwards.
TGTCAATGATGTTACCGAATACCATGAGGTAAAAAGCGAACAGGAAAAATCGGAACAGTTTCTTAACGGAACATTAGACGGTCTTACCGCGAATATTGCCCTGCTTGATGATCAGGGAGAAATCATTTTTGTAAATAAGGCGTGGCAGGAGTTCGCCGCTGACAACGGTGTTGCAGCAGAGGATGTCTCGGAAGGGGTCAATTATCTTCGTGTTTGTGATGAAGCGACGGGGGAGAGCAGCGAAGGTGCCGATCAATTTGCCCAAGGTATTCGGAGTATTTTACGTGGGGAAAAGGGGCCTTTCTCGTTGGAATATCCCTGCCACTCTCCCGATGTACAACGCTGGTTTATCGGTACGGTGACTCCGATAAGAATAGAAAGTAAGAACTATGCCGTTGTCGCGCATGAAAATATTACCGAATTGAAAAAGGCGATTGAAGAAAAAAACTTTTTGATGAAAGAACTGAACCATCGGGTAAAAAACAATCTTATCATGGTCCGTTCCTTGGTGAACCTCAAAGATTCGACGGTAGGCGATCAGGTTGATTTATCAGATTTGGCCCTCCAGATCGATACGATCAGAATTGTTCATGAAAAACTGTTCCAATCCGAAGATTTCACCGGTATCGATGTTGAATAGTATATAAGTGAGCTTCTTTCCACCATATTTTCTTTTAGCTCACGATCTGTTTCTATAGAAAAAAAGATCGAGGTCGATCGGCTTCAAACAAGAACAGGTGTTTCACTCGGGCTTCTCATCAATGAAATAGCAACGAATGCCATCAAACACGGATTTACGACCGAAAGCGAGGCACGCTTTCGGGTAGAGTTTCGAGAGGATGCGGACCGGGGCTGCTACGTCCTCGCTCTTGCTAACACGGGCCGTCCTTTTCCCGAAGAAATTGATTTTGAAAATCCCGATTCCTTGGGTTTGCGTCTCATCACCGCTCTCGTTAGCCAATTAGACGGTACCATTCACCTGCAGAGAAAACCGTATCCGGTCTTTCATATAGAATTCCCGATACCCAGATAATCGGACCGAGGAACTGCCGGCAAAAAATGTTAGGCAAGTGATTCAACATGGGGATAGTCGAGAAGCAGCTTCATTGCAGCATTTCCCAATCGGATTCGGCAATAAACGGTTCAGTCATATTGTCCCCTCTAAAAGTAACCGTTCCCTTTCCGCAGCCTAATTTCGTTTTATTTTGTTGATGATTTTTTATTGGTACAACTCGAACAATGGGGACATTCCGCCTACAAATTGCAATCTCTTCACCGTTTTCAACCTGATTGATAATTTCACTGAGACGGTTTTTAAAATCGGCAATGTTGGTTTCTTTCATGGCTATATTATAGGCTATGTAGATGGCCATAACAATCAATCTATAGAAGCACCGCACTGCGGGTACTGAGCAATAGAGGTTCTGCCTCCATTTGACCGAACGCACGCAATGGTCTATCATGAATTATTATGACATCACGAGAAAGAGTATTAGCGGCAATCAATCATAAAGAGACGGACCGTGTTCCGTGCGATCTGGGCAGCACGATTATGAGCGGCATCATGGCGCATCCCCTCGATCGGCTTCGGAAACATGTGGGCCTTGAGGAAAGACCTGTCAAAGTCTACGAAGTGTTCCAGATGCTCGGCGAAGTCGAGACGGACGTTGTCGAAAGGCTGGGTATCGATGTTCTTCCGGTGGAACCGCCTGTGGAGTTCTTCGGGTTACGTCGGGAGAATTATAAGCCGGGGAAACTGTTCGACGGGACGACCGTTCTCTTCCCGGGGCAATTCAACGTGGAAGAGGACGGCAACGGCGACTGGATTTTGCACGAAGAAGGGGACGGCAGCAAGCCGGTTGTGGCACGGATGCCGAAAGACGGTTACTACTTTGATCGGTTGTCGGCAATTCAGTCGGACCCCGATTTTTCTCCCCCTCCCTTGGAAGAGGTGGAAAAAAAGGCCACCCTAACGGAAGAAGAGCTTATCTTCATGCAGCGGCGCGCCGAGAGACTGCGGCGTGAGACGGACAAGGCCCTCCTGTTGGGCTCCTGGCACAATTTCGGCCTGCACGGCGTCGGCAGCATTCCCGACTTCCTCTGCCTGCTCCTCACCGATAAACCGTATGTTAAAGAACTCTTTTCCGTACAAACCGAAACCGCGATCAAGAACATGGAAAAGGTGAAACAGTATATCGGAGACAATATCGACATCATCGGTATCGACGGAAGCGACTACGGGTCGCAGAAGAGTGAACTTTTCGATCCCGACCTGTTCGAGGAGCTGCATCTTCCCTTCTATCGGAAACAGAACGACTGGGTCCATAACAACACCTCGTGGAAAACGTGGAAACACACCTGCGGTTCGATACCGAATATCATTCCGTTGCTTATTGAGAGTGGATTGGACATCATCAATCCGGTACAGACATCGGCCGCAGGCATGGACCCGCAACAGCTAAAAGACGCCTATGGTGATAAAATCGTCTTCTGGGGCGGCGGTGTCGAAACCCAAAGCACCTTTGCCTTCGGTTCGTCCGATGAGGTCGCTCAGGAGGTAAGAAAACGGCTCGAGATTTTCTCCGCAGGCGGCGGTTTCGTTTTCAACCCGATCCATAACATTCAGCAGAATACTCCGCCCGAAAACATCGCATCCGCGTACGACACGGTGCGGGACTATAAAGCAGGCAGATAACAATCTGATAGAAGCTTAAATTAAAAATGGATGGATGTATAGTCTCGAAGAAGTATGGCTGTCCCGAATACGGATTTTCTGTACTTGAATGGTTTCCGCTCAGTACCCTGCCGATACTACTGAACTGGGAAGTAAAACTCGCTATGAGGAAGACAGAAAAGAAGGCGTGTAGGACCATTTTCCCGGAGATTTTAGGTAAACAGTTCGGTCAGGGGAGTTCGGAAGAACTCTTTGAGGGGCAGACCAATTCCACCGACAAGAAACGGTTTAGCCCGGGGTAGAGGTCATACGATCCCCCTTAAGCTGGTTTAAAATTGTGGAACCAACCGCATTGTCGACCAATCTTCCCCACTGTTCGGGACCACTCATCGCTGTTTCGAAACCCTGTCCCGACACGGCGTTTATTAGAGCGTTGTTCCACAGGACCAGC
>CAZJBZ010000054.1:0-8701 GCA_964543975.1 uncultured Spirochaetales bacterium | reverse complement strand
GCCGCTCGCGTACCGGCGCTTGCGGTAGGGGCCCCGGCCCCACCATCCCGGCTCACTCAGAGCCTGCTCGAATGTCCGCAAATTCTGTGCGGAAACAAGCGCGTTGTTCCACAGGACCAGCTTCGGACTGCTGCCTCTTTTCGGCCGTTGACCTCTTTTGTACAGTTCCAGTCCGGAAAGAAGAAATGCCGAGTGGAGAAGCTGCACGTACTGGGAAAGGGTAGTGGTGTTTCCTGCATCTGCAAGACATCTTTCGAATTCCTGTCCAAAATACTTGCTATATGTCCAAAATTATGTTAACTTATCAATATGCGAAGAATGGCCCTCTATGATGTTAAAAATCAATTATCGCGAATTGTCCCGGAAGCAGAAGAGGGCACTGCAACAAAATTGACACGCCACGGGAAACCGGCCGCCGTTATTATCGGTGCGGAACAATACGATACATTGACGAACAGGGAGGAGAACTTTTCCGCCTTATATGAGCGGTTCCGGAAAAAGTGGGGCGCCGGAGTTGACGATGTAGAACGGGAGTATGCCGATCCGTTTTCCGATATTCGGAAGCGGGAACCCGGAAGAACTATTGAGTTGTGAGACCCGTCTACCTTCTCGATACCTGTGTCGTTTCTGAACCCTCGAAGCCACGACCGTCTCTTTCTGTTCTTGAAAAAATTGAAATACACGGCGATGGCGCGGCGATACCATCTATGGTCCTCCATGAGATTCTCTACGGCATATGCAGAATAGAGAGCGGGACAAAAAGGCAGCGGTTATATTCCTATGTAACCGGTGTTGTACTGCCCGGTTTTTCAATTGTCCCATATGATGCACACGCTGCATGGGTACATGCCGATATTCGGAATGATTTGGAAAAAACGGGCCGCACTATCTCGTTCGTTGACGGGATGATTGCCTCAATAGCAGTTGAGAATAATATGTTGCTGGTAACGTGCAATTATGCGATTTTCAGGACATCCCTCATCTGATGATCGAGAACTGGTTTCAACCCTATCCACAACATCCAGCAGACTACTCCTCCTGAAAACATCGCAGCCGCATACGACACGGTGCGGGAATATAAAGCAGGGTAAAAAGAAAAAAACAAGCGCCTCAATCCTCTCTTTATCACATGTAATCAACAACCATCTGCAAAACACTAAAGCAATAGATATTCTCACTTCATGAGAAATCATGGGTAATTAATCCACTGCATCCCATAGGGTTGATTCGATCTCTCCTAGCACACTATTTTAAAAATTTTATTTTTTTTCTTGACATCAGTATAATAGAAATATATAATCAGTATTCATACTGTATACAAATTAATAGGAGGATTGTATGAAAAAGACCACAATAATGATTGGGCTGATTCTTTTTCTTGTTGCTTCACCTTCAATGCTTTTTGCTGCGGGCCAACAGGAAGGAGCAACAGGAGAGGAAAAGATTGTCGAATTGGAAATGTGGACCGGTTGGGCGAAAGACCATTATATGTTCGAGGTGTTTGAAGGGGGACTTAACGAGTTTATGTCCGGAAACCCGAACATCAAGGTCGTTCACAATCAGGTCTCATGGGGGCAGATTATTACAAAAGCCGTAAGCGGTGTTGCTGCCGGACAGGTGCCGAATGCTGTATGGGGTTGGGACCCGCTGGAGTTCTACGGTGCCAGCACGAACCTTAATGATTTCATCGAAAGTGATCCCGCATTTAACAAGGACGATCTTTTTGATGTAGCTTGGGATTTTGTCACTGTAGATGAAGAAATCATTGCTCTCCCTGCAGTGCTTGAACCGACCGTGTTTCTCTACAACCCGGATCGATTAGCGGAAGTCGGGTACAATGAGCCGCCGTCTAAGATTGAAGAAATTGCCGGTTATGTGGATAAATTGATTGTCCAAGATTCGGACGGTACCATTGAAAAATTAGGTTATTATCCGGGACAGGAGGCTTATGTTTGGAAAGACCGCTGGAACGCGTTTTGGCCCGCACTTTTCGGAGCTGATTGGTTTGATGAAGGTGCCAATAAATTCGAGCTTGATACACCCGAGACGATGGAATATTACAATTGGACAAAGACTTTTAATAAAAAATACGGGTCGCAAAATATCCTGCGTTATTTAGAATCCCATATCGATACTCTCCAGACAATTGATGGCGGGACAGGACCGTATTATGAAGGTGACATTGCATTCTGGATCGCCGCTCCATGGATGCTGCGTATAAATGAGTTGGATCCTTCGCTTAATATCAAAGTAACAGCCGCACCGAGAAAACCGGGCGGAGGGCCGATCAGCAGTGGTTGTGTTTGGTGGATCCCGAAAGGGGCCGAACATCCGGAAGAAACATGGACCTTTTATAAATATCTGGCAAGTAAAGACTGGCAGGTCAGATATTCAGGTCCCGGCGCAGACCCGCTTCCCCCGACCAACAAAGCTGCGGTAGAAGCACTTTCACAGGAACCCGAATTGCAGTGGCTGCAGGTATTAATACAAGAAGGTGTATTTGAAACCGGTAAAGTTCCGCCTAGGGTAAAAGCTTACAAACAGTTGATGAAAGAGTTCAGTGACAATGAAAAGGACATATTCTTTTCCGAAAAACCGGTCGCTGATGTTCTCAATGAAATGGAACAGAGAATCAATGAAGAACTGTAGTTTATAAGAAATGGAAGATGAATTCCGTCGGTAGTGATTGCTGCCGGCGGATGATATCAGCACCATCTTGATGACGGAGCTTTGTTTATGACGAAAACCGCAAAGAACAAAATAGCGCGATCGGAATATAAGTATGCTTTAATTTTTATTTCTCCATGGATTATAGGGTTTCTGCTGTTTAAGGCGTATCCCATTTTCGGATCATTATTCTACAGCTTCACGCAATATAATATTGTTGAAGCGCCGAAATGGCTCGGTTTAGGTAATATCATTAAGATATTTCAAGATAAATATTTTTATAGATGTGTCGGAAACAATCTTTTTTATGCATTAATCGGGGTACCGGCTTATAACGGAGTAGCATTATTTCTCGCTTATCTGTTAAGCAAGGGTTTAAGCGGTAAGGGATTTTTCAGAATGGCCTATTTCTTACCGGTTATGATGCCTCCGGTCGCTTCCGCTATTTTGTGGCAATTTATGTATAATCCCGATTTCGGTTTGTTCAATACACTTCTATCTTTTATTGGAATTAAAGGCCCCATCTGGCTTGCAGATGAAAACCTGGTGAAACCGGCTCTTATCTTTATGTCTACATGGTATATGGGCAGGCACATGATCATATTCTTGGCAGCGATTCATGAAGTACCACAATCACTTTATGAAGCGGCACGAATAGACGGTGCGAAGGAAGGAACACTGTTTTTCAGGGTAACCCTTCCGATTATTACTCCGGTTATCTTCTTTAACCTCGTTGTAGGACTTATCGGCTCCTTTCAATACTTTACCGAACCGTTCATCATGACTGAAGGTGGACCGAATGGTGCTTCAATGACACTTGCAATATACATTTATCGAAACGGTCTTGAATTACTAAAAATGGGATATGCCTCGGGCCTCTCATGGATGCTTTTTATTATCATCTTGACCGGAACAATTTTGTTATTTCGATCTCAGAAATTGTGGGTCAACTATTAAACATGGAGAGAGTTTATGGCATTGGTACAACGAAAAACGTTTAACATTTTTATTCTTATTGTCATGATTGTCATCACGATAGTACTCCTTTTTCCCTTTTTTTGGCTGGCTTCGAACTCATTAAAAGACAATAAGCAGATATTTACAAAGCCGCCTACTCTTCTCCCGCAGCCTGCACATTGGAGCAACTATCCGGAAGCGATCCAATTCATTCCGCTTTTAACCTACTTTAAAAACAGTATTCTTGTTATTACCGGCGCTTCGTTAGGGGTCGTCTTTTTTGCATCATTTGTCGCGTACGGATTTACAAAAATACAGTGGAGAGGGAGGGATAAGCTTTTTATCTTTGTCCTTGCAACATTGATGATTCCGTTTCATACACTTATGATTCCGCTCTTTATTCTTTTTACTAAATTACATCTTACAACGACATTATTACCGTTAATAATTCCGAGATTTTTCGAAGCATTTTATATTTTTCTTGTGCGGCAATTCATGGTATCGATTTCGGATGATTTAATAGACGCTGCAAAAATAGACGGCTGTAATCATCTGGGAATATATTTTCGGATTATGATGCCACTTCTAACACCTATTTTATTCACCGTTGCGCTGTTAGAAATAATTCAGAGATGGCATGACTTTGTTGAACCGCTGGTTTTCCTTCGGGATGAAAAATTATATACGTTGGCTGTAGGATTGTTCAATTATATGGGCTTGTATCATACGGAATGGGCATTAATGCTGGCGGCATGCACGATGTTTACTATTCCGATGATAGTAATTTTCTTGTTTTTTCAACGTCACTTTATTGAAGGAATGTCCACTTCCGGTTTGAAGATGTAAAGGAGTTCTTGGTGGCTGTTAAAGATATGGTTCTCAATGTTAATTACGGTTACTCACCTGACCTTAGCGGCGGGAGCATGCCGAACAGGCTTAATGGGGAAGATATTGGTTATATAAGAAGTTTAGCCGAAAAGGTCAATCACATTGCTGATAAACCGAAATACCGGGAAGGTAAAGAGCTGTGGTACAGATTAAACTCGCTGGAAAAAGTTCGGCCGCTTATTGTTGTGCACCCTGAAATAGCTTGGCTGGAGATTATAAAAGAAGAGGATTTAAAAATAACCGACCCCTACTGGAAGCAATGGGAGTTTTATTTTCTCCAGCTTATTTATCGGGACAAATACTTTGACGATGATTTTGTTATTGAGAAGCACATAGATGTGCCGGCGCAATACACCATAACAGAGATAGTTCCCGATGAGTTGAAAAAAATACATCCCAGTCCGGGCCATAAATATTCTCCGTTTCTGGAAAATAAACGGGATTTCAACAAATTGAAGATTCCGCGCCTCTCCCTCGATGTTAAGGCTACGAGTGAACTTATTTCACTTTTTGAAGAGCTATTCGAAGGAATACTGGAAATCAACCCCTTTTACTATCTTCCGCGAAGGTTGAACCATCCTGATATGTATGTCGATTTTCGGGGTGTTATGAATTTTATGATCGATATGTATGACGATCCCGAGTGGATGCATAAGGTCATGCGGTTTATCACTGATGCTCAAATTCAATTGATAAAAGATGTTGAAGAGACCAAATTGATTTCTCCAAATAACAGGAACCATATAACCGGTGGAAATGTAGGTGGAATGAACTATTGCAGAGAATTGGCCGGTGCCGACAAAACGGAAAATCTCTCTTCGTTTAAAGATGTGTGGGGTACTTTACAAGGTCAGAGTTCCGACCAGATTTCGCCTGTTATGTTTAAAGAGTTCGTATTTGATTATCAAAAAGAGTTAGGTGACTATTTCGGATTAAACTATTACGGCTGCTGTGAACCACTGACTGAGAGGTTTAAAATTATAAAAGCATTGCCCCGTCTTCGGAAGGTTTCTGTCTCACCATGGTGTGATATCGAAACGGCTGCTCAGGAACTGGAAGATAAGATAGTTTTCTCATGGAAACCCGATCCCCGGATGCTGGTAAAAGATTTCGATACCGGCGCTTTGAGAAAATACTTTCGAGAAACCTTCAGCATAGCTTCCGATTGCATCATGGAGATAACTCTCAATGCTTTGATGACTCTGAACAATGATCCCATGAGATTGGGAGAATGGATGAATATTGCTAAAGAAGAAGCGGAACGATTTGAATGATTTTGTAAGGAGACAACTGTATGAATAACACCGACATGAACTGGATCAGAAATTCCCGTATTTTTGCCTATGAATCATGGTGGCCGCCGTTTTGGCCCCATATGGAAGTAGATTGGGACAACGCCCTCTGGACGATGAAACGGTTGGAACTGGACACGCTGCAGGCGAACTGTCTTACCAAGTGGGCCTGCTATCCTACCAAACTGGTAAGAATGCACCCGGAATTGAACGGCAGAGACATGGTAATGGAAGCCCAGGAGTTTTGCCGTAAACATGGGTTTAAAATAATAATCTACTCGCTGTTCGGACATTCGATGCCTGTCCCTTCGGAAATGAGCAAACCGATACTTGGGATTTTTCGACCGATGATACCGGACAAAGATATCAAGAGCAACCCGAGACATCTCTCTACCGTTCCTGAAGAGTACCATGATTACTACACCCGGTTCCATTTCGGTGATGAGCGATATATTGCGCACTGTCCCTTTGCTTCGGAAGAGTGGCTCGCGGAAATATCACAGGAGATGGCGGACAGATATGAATATGACGGCGCGTGGATAGACGGCAGTTTGGATACCGGCTGGGTCAACGGACAGCCTTTGAACATCTGCACCTGTTCTACCTGTCAGAAGATGTATGAAGATGATTTCGGTCATCCCATGCCTATCATTACCGATTTCAGTGATCCGAGGCTCTACGAATTAAAACGGTGGGTAATGCGGAAATTCGACAGAATATTGGAGCGCATTACCGGTATTTTTACAAAGAACCGGACGGTACCGATAATCGGAAATATAGCCAACCCTTCGAACGCGCAGTTTTATCCGGAAAATACACGCCATTTGAACGGCGGTCTGTTTGAACATGCGCCGGACCAATCATCATTGGTCCTTAAGATCGGTGAGTCCAGACATCTTGTTGAAACTGCTATACACTACATCGATTGTTATGATCCATGGCCGAGAAAAGTGACCAGCGGCTGGGAAGCGGAAAATAAGGGGCTTACAATCCTCGCCCACGGCGGTACACCTTATCTGGCCATGCCCGGTAAATACTGTTATGACGACAGCATAGATGAACCGGCATTCAAAATATTCTCATTTATGAAGGAACGGAAAAAAATACTCTCGGAACAGTCGAGAGACGCATTTGCCGCGGTAGTTTCTTTGCCCATGGGTATTCCAGGAAGAGAAGGACCGAAGAGAGAGGCGCTGGAGCTGCACAACCACTGTGTCCGCGGCTGGACAAAGGCATTGCTCGATTCTCATGTGCCGATTTCAGGTTATCCGTTTTATTTATTGAATAAGTCCGAGAAACTCCAAGAGTATCCTGTCGTCGTATTACCGGATATCGAGACGATGTCTTCAGATATGCTGGAATCTGTCTACAACTACGTCGATAGGGGCGGAGGGCTTCTCATTGAATACGGCATTGCTTCGTTTAATGAGAATTTTGCACGAGACAATGATAACAGGCTGGACCAACTGTTTGATCTTAACGATTATAAACCGACGAAAGAGGAGTTATTGAGGCGTTATAGATTCGAAGGGGCCGACTACGGACTTATCTCCGGAGCTACCTACGATGTCTATATGAGAAGTGATGGCGATGCAATGGACCGCTGCGGTTTTCCTGTCCCTTCCGACAGGATTTTCCCGTCACATGTCGGATGGCTTGTCCCGGGGAAAAGCTGGGATGTATTGAGCGATCTCGTGCCGACGGATGAAGATAGGCCGTTGATGCCCGCATTAGCCTGCAAAACAATCGGTAAAGGAAAGGTCCTTTTTAGTACGGTTTCATGGGGAGTTCAGTACATCCAGCGGGTAGAACCGGAGCTGGCAAAATGGATGAACAGTCTTATCCGATGGCTTTCGAATGAACAACTTGCTTTCCACGTAGAGGGCTCTTCATCGGTCCAGCTCGGTACAACAAAAACGAATGACGGCTATCTCGTCTACTTGATTAACAACAGCAACGATTATCAACCCAAAAGAATGGAGTGGCGGGAGATGATGCGCGTTGCCGACAAACCCTACGCATTGGGGAAATTCTCCCTCACGGTAGACGGCTATAAGAACGCGGAAGCTCTCTACGGTCCGGACCCGGACCAAGCAAAACTTGAGTCAAACTCTCTAAAGGTCGTCTTTGATAATTTCATGGAGCACAGTGTTCTCCGGATCTTTTAAGCGAGACAATAAGGGAATAGAACGATGAAAATTTTAAAGGTTGAAACCTATATATTATCCGCACCCTTGGGAGACCTGCAGTTTTATTCTTCACAGTGCGCGTTTCCAAAAAGAACGAGTCTTGTCGTCAAGATTGAAACCGATGAGGGAATAATCGGATGGGGGGAGGGCGGACAATACGGTCCTCCTGAACCGGTTGCCGCTTGTATCGATACCGTATTAGCTCCTTTAATTCTCGGGGCCGACCCTTTAAAACCGATGGTGGTCTGGGAGAAATTGTATTCCCACACGAGAGATTTCGGACAAAAAGGCGCCTACATCGAGGCAATAAGCGCGGTCGATATCGCTCTCTGGGATATATCCGGAAAAGCATTGAATATTCCCGTCCATCAAATGTTGGGAGGGTCGTTTCGAGAAAGGGTGATTGCTTATGCGACAGGAGGCTATTACACTCAACAAGAGTTCGAAAATCGAAAAAATGATATGTCGAGAATTACGGAAGAAGCGGTCGGTTTTGTTTCCCAAGGCTTTTCTATTTTTAAAACGAAAATTGGCCTGATGTCTCTTAAAGAGGACGTGAATAAAATACGAAAAACAAGAGAAGCGATCGGTGAAGAGACAAAGCTGCTGATAGACGCAAACCACGCATATAACGCGACTACCGCCCTGCGGATGGGTCTCCTGCTGGAAGAGTACTCGATCGGGTGGTTCGAAGAACCGGTTGTACCC
>CAZJBZ010000053.1:0-16901 GCA_964543975.1 uncultured Spirochaetales bacterium | reverse complement strand
ATCAAGCTGGCTTTTTGAAACGAATAGCCGAAGTGCTTTTCAAAAACCAATTTCATATGGGGTGTGAAGCCTTCTTTTCCTTTCCGCGTAAAGTAAAGCTGCCCCGCGTAGTGTTTCTCTATTATTTTCTGTCGAACGATAAAATCACCGGGGATATTCGCCAGATAGGCCAATTTAATTCGGTCCCGATACACGGGATGATTTCTCACCACCCTCATCAAGGTACTTTCTACTTTGATTCCGTTTACCTCGGGCCTAAGATAGACGAAAATATCGTGACATGAGTGGTCCACACAAGGACCGGGATAAGGAATGAGGATCGAAGGATATCGATTTTGATCATCCATTGCCGGATAGTATACAAAAAAAAACCGAATTAATCAAAAGAGTATTCCGTACCGCCGTAAAAGTATGATACACTCCGGCAATTACCTCAACTGTTCTGAAAGTGTCTCAACTGTTTGGCTAAGAGAAAAGCCATTTCAATGCTCTGCGCGTAATTAAGTCTTGGATCGCAGTACGTTTGATAATTGGCCGCGAGGTCTTTATCCTGGAGGTCGATGGCTCCGCCGGTGCATTCGGTAACGTCCTCCGCCGTCAGTTCAAAATGGACGCCGGCCAAGATCGAACCTTCCCTGTTGTGAACGGCAAAACTTCGTATCAGCTCTTCCAGCACATCACTGAAACGGCGGGTTTTTATTTTCATCTCGGTCGCCATAGTGTTTCCGTGCATCGGATCACAGCTCCATACGACCTGTTTTCCATAATTGAGTACTGCCCGAATCAATTGAGGGAGTCGCTCTTCCACCTGCTCCGCCCCCATCCTCGATATAAGGACGATCTTCCCCGGCTCATTCTTCGGATTAAGGAGGTCGAGAAGACGAACAAGTTCATCGGGCTTAGAAGTTGGCCCCAGCTTTATCCCGATAGGGTTGATGATGCCTCTACAGTACTCTACGTGTGCTCCATCCACCTCTCGGGTCCTTTCACCGATCCAGAGCATGTGGGCCCCACCGTTATAATAGCTGCCCGATTCCTTATCCTGCCGTGTAAGAGACTGTTCATAGCCTAAATGAAGAGCTTCATGAGAAATGTAAAACTGCACCCTTGCCAATTTCTCGGGATTTATCCCACCGAACGTTTCCATAAAATGGATAGCATCTAGAACGTGTTCTACTATTTCACTGTATTCTTCCCACTTCTCCGTCTCCGCGATAGAGTGGAGGTTCCAGGAATAGGGATGATGCAGATCGGCGAACCCTCCGTCTACAAGGGAACGAAGATAGTTGAGAGTGACCGCCGAATGGTAAAAAGAGGTGAGGAGCCGTTCCGGATCAGGCTCGCGCATCCGAACCTCCGACTGATATCGATTTATACTGTCCCCCTTGTAGGTGAACATGGTGGTGCCTTCTACCGTTTCCTTCGTACTGCTTCTCGGCTTGAAGAATTGCCCCGCCATTCTCCCGATACGGATAACCGGTTTTCGTATGGCGTGGGTGATAATAACACTCATTTGAAGCAGTATTTTCAGTTTATTGACAATCGATTCAGGATTACAGTCGATAAACCGTTCGGCGCAATCACCGCCCTGCAGGATAAACTGCTCTCCTTTCGCCGCCCGGGCAAGATCGTTTTTGAGCGTTTCAACTTCTCCTACAAAAACGAGAGGCGGATACATTTCAAGACAACGGAGCACCTCCCCATACTTTGCCGCGTCGGTATACGAAGGCTGATGGAGCGCCTTTTTCTCTTTCCAACTGTCTTTCTTCCACTGTTTAGGCATGGATAAAAGTATAGCAGAAAATGCTCCTCCTTGTCACACGGACCCGGCAATTAAAGCAGGGCTAACGCTGACAGAAAAATCAATATTTGATAAGATACTACAATAGAAACAGCGCAAGGAGGCAGCACACATGGGCGAGATGACACCGACAAGAGAGGATGCTTTACAGCTCTTAAAAGAATACAATTCCAACGAAAGTCTCATAAAACACGCTTTGGCCGTGGAATCGGTCATGAGGTATTTTGCCCGCCATTTCGGTGAAGATGAAGAAAAATGGGGTGTGGTCGGGCTTATCCACGACCTCGATTATGAACGGTATCCGGACCAGCACTGCCGCAAAACCGAGGAGATCCTTAAAAGTAAGAATTGGCCTGAAGAGTACATTAGGGCCGCCGTGAGTCACGGTTGGGGCATCTGTACCGAGATCGAACCTCGATCGACAATGGAAAAGGTGCTCTATGCCACGGACGAGTTGACCGGTCTTGTTGCGACCACCGCCTTGGTACGACCGTCGAAAAGTGTTTTAGACACGAAAACAAAATCGGTCAAGAAGAAGTGGAAAGACAAACGGTTCGCCGCGGGTGTTGACCGGTCGATCATTGAAAAAGGGGCGGAACTATTGGGTATGGAATTGAATACGGTCATCGAATATACCATAACGGGAATGCGGGATGCAGCCGAAGAGATCGGTCTTAAAGGAAACCCTGAAAGTTCCGGTTAGGAGAGGACACCGCTTTTTGTTAGCCAATATTCTATTTTGCCGATTAATTTTTGAGGATCGGTCGGCTTACTTAAATAATCATCCATTCCCGCCGCTTTCACCTTTTGCTCTTCACCTTTAAACGCGTGAGCGGTAAGGGCGATAATAGGAATTCTTTTCCTTCCGTCTGCCTCGTCTCCCTTTGCCTCCTGCTCCCGCTTGCGAATCCTCAAGGTTGCCATATACCCGTCTACCTCCGGCATCTGACAATCCATAAGAATCAGATCGAACGTCCCGGACTCATACATTTCAACGGCTTCTTTCCCATTCGCCGCTATTTCCCATTGATACCCTCTTTTCTCCAAAAGCTTTGCCGTCAGTTTCTGATTTATGCGGTTGTCTTCCGCTATAAGAACACGAACGTTCTTTTCGGCAACCTTCTCACTATCCATGGCTTGAGAGCTCTTCGTAGAGGAATCATAGTCAATTGTAACCTTCAGAAGACCGGCTAAACTCTTGTACAGTTGGTTTTTACGAATCGGCTTGGCCACGGAAGAACAACGGTCGGGGTCCGGTACCGTCTGTACTTCTTTTTGGTTTTCGGCATCGATCAAAAAAACAATCTTTGGCGCCCCTTTTGTCCAATCCCGATCGATATACTCTTTAATCTTTTTAACACAATCCTGTTGTTTAAGCGGGCAGTCTATAAGGTGGACGGCCGCCTCATCCCGATTGTTTTGGAAAAGAGTGTCTCCGTCGCTGATAACAACATTCCCGCCCCATTCCGCGATGTATCTCGAAAGGGTCCGGGAAACATCAGGATTACCGCACAATACGGAAACCTTCTCTCCCGAGAAGAGAGGTTTCGGTTTAACCATGTTGCTCTTAGTTTTTTTAAAGGGGAGCGTAAACCAAAAATGGCTTCCCTTCCCCGGTTCACTTTCACACCGAAGTTCGCCCCCCATAAGAACGGTCAAATGTCTGGAGATGGAGAGGCCCAGACCTGTACCCCCATAACGTCTATTTGTAGACTGCTTTCCCTGTCGAAACGGATCAAACAGCTGCTCCAGCATGTCCGCTTCAATACCGATTCCCGTGTCCCTTACATGGGTTGTAAGAAAAACCTGTTTTTCAGACTCTTCTTCAACCAGCACCTCGATAGAAACTCTTCCCTCTTCCGTAAACTTCACCGCGTTTCCGCCTAAATTCATGAGAATTTGTCTGTACCGCGCGGGGTCGCCTACCACTTCCTTCGGGACATCGCCTCCGATACAGAGATTCAGTTCGTTGTCGCGGCTTCTTGCTAACGGCTGCAACGTTATGCCCGTTTCCTCAACAACAGAGAGAGGACTAAACGGGGTCCGTTCTATTTCAACTTTACCGGCTTCTATCTTTGAAAAATCGAGAACATCATTTATAAGGGTCATGAGAGAATCTGCCGACGTCTGAGCGTCTTGAAGATACTCCGACTGCTCTCCCGAAAGACCGGTTTCCGCTAAAAGGTTTAGAAAGCCGAGAAGTCCGTTTAACGGTGTCCGTATTTCATGGGACATGCTTGCAAGAAAATCACTCTTATACCTGCTTGCTTCTTTGGCACTGAGTGCCAGTTTTTCCGCTTTCCGCACTTCCGTCTGTAGCTGTTCCTCCGTCCTTTTAACCGAAAGAGCACCCCCGAAACTTTCTGCCGCCGACAGCACTATTGATTGTACGGCACTCTTCCACCGATTATCAGATTTATTGGTGGAAAAAGTGAGAAACCCCCATAAACCTTCTTTCGTATAAATAGGAGCACACATACATGAATGTATCCAAAGTGAATCAAACCATGTTTTCTCCTCTTCCGGGAGGTCCTCTTCGGTTATCCGTACAATATTTCCTTTTTTTAAATCTAACAGCAGCTGCGCTGTTCTGCCCTTGCAATCAAATTGAGGTGCCGATTGGGCGGAATCCAGCCTTTCGAACTCCATTTGTGAAAAATTGCTCCACCGATACCGCAATGTCGGCGGGGCCAACACTTTGTTTTTCACATTCGAATAAAACTGAAATATGTACGCCGCATCAAGGTTGCATGCAAAACCTAAAACCGCGAGAGAGTCCTCAACCGCGGCGTCCACTCGATCCAAACCGGTAACAAGAATATTAATAGCTTTAGCGAGTCCTTCGAGCATTGTATCCCGGATGGCCAGCTCTTGAAGAGAATCCTTCAGTTTTGAAAGATCATGAAAAATTTCGGCTACATAGACGGTGTTATCGATTGTTATTGACTTGGCCGTTCTGAGGACCGGGATTTTCTGATTGTCCCCCGTTACCAGTATCTGTTCTTCCTCATACGGCTTTATCCCGCTTCTTTTTATGGGACAAACTCCGTTCCACGCTCCACAGACAAAACCTTGACACTCCTTGCCGACGATCTCCTCCGGATTACAATAGGTAATACGAGCTCCTGCCTTATTGAGAAACTCTACGGTATGATTTTCAGTGTTTATCAGCGCGACCCCGATGGAAAGCGCGTCCAATAATTCCGTAAGAACGGTATGTCTCTTTAGATGAGTTTTCATAGATCACGTTAGAGAAGTTTTAAGCGTTTCAGTTCATTGAAGATTTTCTTCTTTGTTATCGGTTTTACGATGTAGGAATCCGACTGCCCTCTGAATGACTTCGATATGTTATCCATATCTTTTAAATTTGAAACGATGATAACTTTTGTCCTGTCAAACCCTTGAATGTCCTTTTCATCTTCAAATTGTCTTATTTGGGTAAGCACCTCATGTCCGTCCTGCAAGGGGATCAGAATATCCAAAATAATGAGATCGTACGGTTCTTCATTGAGAAGACGTACTTCGAAGGCGCGCACAGCCTCCGGTCCGTTGACGGCGACCTCACAATTGCCGAACTCGGACATAAGGGAAACTTCGAGGTGACGAGTAACGAAATCGTCTTCAACTATGAGAATGTTCAGTTCTCCGGCGGTACTTTTGGGAGCAATGGTCTCTTCTTGAATCTGCTCGATCGCTTGCTGTTTCTCCTGCTCGGTCAGTTCTGTCGTGGGGGTCCGTGCTTCTCCCTCGTCATTCGAAGATTTCTCCTCGGAAGGCGCGGGCTGCTCGGCGGTCGCTTTTTTGCCGCCGTTTTTCAACGGTCCGGTATTCACGCGTCGAAAAGGATCGAAGATATCGTAGAACAACTCCTCTTCGGGTCGATTGCCGGCAAAAAGGATCTTTAATACCGCCTGTTCTTTGCTTCGATCAAGTTTTTCAAAGGGCGGATAGGTCGCGATGAGAAATCCAACCTCCTCTATATCCAAATAGATCGGTAGGTTATGATAATTATCTTCATCAATATCCGAGGTTACCAGTTTTTCAATCTGATAAATCGATTGTCCCTTTTTCTCAGCATCTTCCAAAAGGTTTTGCTGTTCCTTCGAAAGAGGAAAGGTGATCGTTGCCAATTTTTGGGATTTTGTTGTTTCTTGCAGCGCTTCTACCTCCCCCTGCAGGCGTTTCAGCTCTTCCTCGGTCTCAGTATCCAGGGTCAGATTTTCCTTTATAAGGTCGATGGAGGCGAGGGATTTATCGACAACCTCCGCATCAGCGGTCGCTTTTCCGGAACGAATAAGATCGAATTCACTCTCCACCGCGTGGATGAGTTCGGACGAGTGCTGCTTGTGCGCCATTGCCAATGAACTTTTAAGATTATGGGCGTAACGAAAAATGATATGGATAAGCGAGGTGTCTTCCTCTCCGGAATTGAGAGAATCTTCATATCCCATAATACTATCTTCAAGATTATCGAGAGTCTCCAGAATATCACTAATATCGTTTGCATCGTGATCAGCCATCTCTCTCCTCTCCTGATCTCTGTTGGTTCGGTTTTTTCATTCCATGGTTCCTTCAAACTCTTTTTTCCATACGCCGCTCTTATAGTATTCTCCGATCATCTCAATTTCATATCGCAGAGCGTCAAACTTTTCCTCACTCCCCGCCGCCGTCCCGTTTTCACCCGCTTTCTCTAATTCATAGGCTGCATCGCACGCCCTTTCCGCGGCAAAATTACGCAACCCTCCCTTTAGCTGATGAGCAAAATACCGGAGTTTTACCGGGTCGTTATTCTCGATTGCCCGGCCTATTTCATCAGCCTGGTTCGGATAGCCTTCGAAAAATATATCGAGGAGTTCCGAAAACAAGACGACGTCTCCGTCGACAATCGCACCGGCCTTTGAGATGTTGATAGGGGGCTTTTCGTTTTCCATGATCACCCGAGCTTCTTTCGGAATTGTGATGTTTGCACGTACCTCACCTGTTTTCCGGCAAGACACAGACGCCGACCTTAAAGAAAGCGCCTTCGGCATCGTAAAAAAATTCTTGGAAATTACCCTTTTCAGGAATCTCGCTTTCATCAAAAAGAATTTGCGGAAAAGACATGTTATGGCCTACATCGTTCCCGCAATAAAGATTAAGGAAATTGCCCGCTAAGACGTTCAGCAGTTCCAACAGGCAGTCATCGATTTCATCGGTGGTTAACGATTCCCAATTACTGCCATGAACATTTTCCACAATCGTTTTCTTGCACTCCGTGGGGAGGAAGAGGAGCATACCGCCGTTTAATGGAGAAGAAAAAGTTATGTGGAGGATATGACTGTACTCCAATTCACCGACATCTTCAGCAGGCATGACATCTACAAACGCCATATTCATAAATGTCATTCCCACGGCACTCGTTACGGCTTCTTGCAGCTTTTCGCTCTTTTCACACTTCATTCGGTTCTCCTACTACATCGACCACCTTCGCCGGAGAAAGAGGTTTCCGGATAATAGCTTGGACCCCGGAGCCGAGTAATTGACTTTCCAAGACATCGTTTCCCATACTCGAGATAACGATGACAGGAATATCTTTCGTCTTCTCTTTTCTACGCATCTTCTTTAAAAATGTATTGCCGTCCATTTTCGGCATTTTCAGATCGGTCAAAACCAAATCGACCTCATGATCTTCAAGAAAAGTAATCGCCTTCAACCCGTCCTCAGCCTCATGGTATACAAGGTCGTGATATCCGGCTATATCGAAACACCTTTTAATAATCATGCGGGACGTTGCCGAATCGTCTACGATCAGTACTTCTTTGAACTTCATATATCCCCCCACAGGAATCTATAGTTTCCATTTCTCCTTTGCATTGGAGATTAATACCTCACCATCTTCTACAGCTACTGAGACGGTCCTGCTGATGTTTCCGCCGATATCTTCTTTGATAACCCCAAGTCCATTCTTCCACAAGAGCCGTTTTACTGCAATAGTATTCCTCCGTCCGATATCGAAGGTTTTCTCTTCATCCATGATGTTTGAACCACCAGTCAATTTTATCCAAATATTCTGTTTAGTCGCGCCCTTTTTCTTCATTTCACTAATAAGGGCCGGCATGCCCGTATCCGCAAAAAAACCGGGTCTCGTTTCCGCTTTCTTCGGATTTACTTTCGAATCCGGAAGAGCTATATGGATCATCCCCGCGATTCTTTTCACTTTATCATAGATGATGACCGCCACGCAGGAACCTAACGCGTACGTTTTTAGAATATCCTCGGTATTGTTGGAAACTAAAAATTCACCGATGCCGATGTCGTTGCGGTTCATCGCAATTCCTTTATCAGACCAATAACAGTGGATGTAATATCGGGAAGCGGTACAAGTTTTTCCGCTGCGCCCATCTTCCACGCCTCTCCCGGCATGCCGAAGACAATCGATGTTTTTTCATCCTGAGCAATGGTCCTCGCGCCCATATTTCGCATCTCCAATAATGCCGCGGCGCCGTCCTTACCCATTCCGGTAAGAATAACACCGACCCCGTTCGGGCCGACATTCTTTGCTACCGATTGGAAGAGAACTTCCACTGAAGGACAATGGCCGTTGACCTTCTCTCCTTCAAAACATTTGACCAGATACACACCGCCGGAGCGGACCACCTCCATATGGTAGCCTCCCGGCGCGATAAGAACGGTCCCCGTTACGACCCTGTCACTCGATTTCGCTTCACGCACCTGAACATTCGACACTTCATTCAACTTTTCAGCGAACATTTGGGTAAACTTCGGCGGCATGTGCTGCACGATAACCGTCCCCGGCATGTCCGCGGGAAACCGGGTCACCATTTCCCGTATGGCGTTGGTCCCGCCTGTAGAGGCGCCGATGGCGAGCACCTTATCGGTGGTGCCCACCAGTACTTTAGGCAGCGCCTTCTTTTCAGCAGTTCGGAAATCGATATTTTTCCATTTTGAAACATCTACTCCGGCCGCGGTCTTAACCTTCGAACGGAGCTCTTCGATCATATCCTCCAAACCGCTTCCGAAACTTGATGACGGTTTAAGGACAAAATCCACCGCCCCGTACTCCATGGCTTCCAAAGTGGTCCGGGCACCGGGGGCCGTTAAAGCGGATACCATGATAACAGGCAGCGGATGTTGAGGCATAAGCCGTTTCAGAAATTCGACACCGTCCATTTTCGGCATTTCAACGTCAAGAGTAATCACATCAGGTTTTTGAAAAACGATTTTATCTCGTGCAATGTACACGTCGGCGGCGGTCCCGACAACCTCGATCCCGGGATCGGCGCCTAATCCCTTCGAGAGAATATTTCTGGCCAACGCGGAATCGTCGACTATGAGTACTTTTACTTTATCTTTGACGGTCGTATTCACAACTTTCCACCTTGTTAAATCTTATAGTAGACTGCGGGTTGAATATATCGGAAAAGATCGGACCCTCGACCTAACGATTCCGAATGGCCGATAAACAGGTACGAATCGTCAAACATATATCGATGAAATTTCGAAATAAGCGCCAGTTTTACGGGGGTATCGAAATAGATCATAACATTTCGGCAAAAAATGACATGAAATTTACCTTTGAAAGGGAAATCATCTCTCATGAAGTTAAGCCTCTTAAAGAGAATCAACCGTTTTAAACTGTCGGAAACCTTGAAAGTGTCCGCGGAAAGTTTGGTAAAATACTTTTTCTTATAGTAGGAGGGAACTGCCTGAACTCGATCGGCAGTATAAACCCCTTCCATTGCTTTATTCAACGCGGAGACGGAGATGTCGGTTGCCAGAATTGCCGGTTTCCCAT
The DNA here is from genome assembly GCA_964543975.1 of uncultured Spirochaetales bacterium. GTDB lineage: Bacteria > Spirochaetota > Spirochaetia > SPDA01 > CAZJBZ01 > CAZJBZ01. The sequence continues at coordinate 7,305 of CAZJBZ010000053.1, read as the reverse complement.
GAAAGTAATCGGCACCGAAAAACTCGAGAAGAATCATGGCTAAGGTGTATGGTTCTTCGCCGGCCGCGCAGCCGGCGCACCAGAGCCTGAAATCCACCGATCTGTCCTGTTTCAGCCGTTCATTAAGAGAGGGAAGGACCACGGTTTCCAGATAGTCGAAATGCTCATTTTCACGGAAAAAATAGGAGTGGTTTGTGGAAATTTTATCCACTAAATCCAAGAGGCTTCTTCCTGTTGTGTCCTCGAGAATCGAATGGTAGTACTGATCGAAGGAGGTATATCCAAGCTCCCTGATCAGTTTGTTCAACCTTCCCCGTACCAGCGCCTTTTTCTTTTCCGTAAGGTTTATGCCGAATTTGTCGTAAACTAATTCCGCAATCGCGCGAAACTCTTTTTCGTTTATTTGAATGACACCGCCGAATGAATAATCCTGCCTGCCTTCAGTGTTTTGTTCTACCGCCACCTTTCCACCTCTAATCGAGTTCCTCTCGGATGAGAGAACCTATATCGAGAATAAGAGTAACCTCGCCGTTTCCCATAACGCTGCATCCCGCAACGGCCTTCATTCCTTCCATATATTCAGGCAGAGGTTTTATGACAATTTGCTGATAGCCGATAATCTCATCGACCATAAGCGCCACTTTTTTCCCGCGCCCCTGCGCGACTATGCTAAGGGCTTCGGATACCTCCCGCTTTTCGGATTCTATCGAGAAAAACTCGTACAATTTGATAATAGGAATAAGCTCATCCCGGAGCCGTAAGACCGATGAACCTACGGTGGTTTCCGTTACTTGATTTCTTTCCGCCTTTTGAAATTCAACGACATCGTTTATCGGCAGAGAATACTGCATAGTGCCTACTCTGAAGATGATACCGTCGATGATGGCCAAGGTGAGCGGTATCTTCAAAATGATATCGGTACCCGCGCCCGGTTTGCTGTCGATATCGATCTTTCCCCGCAGCTTTTCTATGTTTCTTCTGACCACGTCCATCCCCACGCCTCGCCCGGATATTTCAGACACCTTATCGGCGGTTGAGAATCCCGGTTCGAAGATGAGCTGGAAGACCTCGGAATCGCCCATCTCATCGGAATCGGATGTTAAGAGATTATTCGCTTGAGCTTTATCGATTATCTTTTCTCGATTTAACCCTCCACCGTCATCGGATATGGTAATCCAAATTTCGTTTCCTTCGTATTTCGCGTCGAGTGAAATATGACCGGTCTCATCCTTGCCCAATTTTCCGCGCTTAGAAACATCTTCTATACCATGGTCGATCGAATTTCGGATAAGGTGGACCATGGGGTCGGAGATCTCATCGATAACATTTCTATCCATCTCCGTGTCCTGACCGCTGATACTCAGTTCGATCTGCTTGCCGAACTTTCGCGATAGGTCCCTCACCAATCTTCTCATCTTATTAAAAAGTCCTTCAAGCGGAATCATTCTGATGGTCATGGTGATTTCCTGCATTGCTCTGGTTATCTTGGACATTGAAGATGCCGCTTTGGTAAAGTTATCCAGATCCAGTCCATCCAATTCAGGATGTGAAACGACCATCGCTTCCGCCGTAATCAACTCTCCCATCAGATCGAAAAGTTTGTCCAATTTGTTCATATCCACACGGATGTCTCTGCGTTTACCCGCATAGGCACCCTCTTTCACGGTTTCCCGTTTTTTCTCCTGCTCCTTGAGCACGTGTTCGACAGCTTCTTTTTTTGCTGCACCGCGCTCCACAAGTATTTCACCTAACCGCTTCTGCTGAACATCCAAGGCGCGATCGACCGTTTCCCTGGTCGCAGAACCCAACTCTACCAATACGTCACCGAGTGGTTTGTAAACAGTCTCCTCGTTGGTAAGCTTTTTCCGCAACTGGAACGCTTCTTCATCAATGGCCTGCTGTTCTTGCGCGGAAGAACCGTTTTCTTCAGGCTGAATGGAGGCAGTTTTTCCATCCGCCTCACTCTCCTCATCGGAAGATTTTTCGGCAGCCGGCTTCTCTCCGGCTGCCTCTCGACTTGAAGTTCCGGCGGAATCGCTCGGCCCTTCCGATGTCGTATCATCAAGCTGATGAAGCAGATTCTGAACAGAATCAAACCCTTGCAGCAAATTGGTAATTGTATTGTTGTCCGCCTTTTTCTTCCCCTTGCGAAGATTATCCAGGGTCGATTCGATGTCCATACAGGTTTGCTCGATGCGGGCGTATCCGAAAAAACCGGCGTTCCCTTTGATTGTATGAACGGCACGAAAAGCATCATCGATGAATTTGACTTCTTCGGGAGAGTTTTCAATTGCCAATAAACTTCCCTCGGCACTATCGAGAAGGTCATTTGTCTCTGAAATGAAACTAGCCTTCATTTCGGGAGTAATTAGATCTTCAGACAAACTGTCGTCGTTGGTGCCCATCTTCGTTCCTTCTATCTATAGCATGTACTACAGTTACTAACGTATAACTTATTGTATTGAAATGAATAAAAAAAACAAGATAGGAAAACCTCTTACAAAATACGGGTTTGGAGCACATGCTGAAATATCAATTATTTATATTGTAAGTATTTAACTATTTTAGTCCTGAAAAAATCGTGTTTTTACAATTATCGACGCCAAAACTCATACCCGCCTTCCAATACCAGCAGCTGATTATAGCCTTGTGAAAGGAGATAGCGATAAGCAATGTAGGCCCCCGAGGAGGTACGGCTGTAGAGAACAATTCGGGCGTCCTGTGGAAAAGGTATTGAAGATGAGCGAAGATTCTCCAAAGGAATACTGATGCTGTCCGGTATCGCGTATCGCGGATAGACGGAGAGCGGACACACACTGATTATACCGTCCAGCTCTTCTCTCTGCCGATTGAACTCATCTACGCTGATGGTACGGACAAGCTTTTCCATCTTGTTTTTCAGCACAAGACAGCCGGTTTGGACGATATCGATCGGATTGTTGAAAACGGGAGAGTAGCCCAAATCGAGCTTAAAAAAGTCTTCAAGTGTCAGTTCCGAAGAGATCGCCTCGGCAAAAATACCGATCCTCCCCGCTACATCACCTTTGCCGAACATTTGGGCGCCCAATAGACGCTGCGTTTTCTTCTCCGCCGCCACTTTGATGATGACATTCTCCGAAGCAGCGACATAGTGGGCACGGTCAAGACCGACCGTAACCGCTGATTCGGTTTCAAAACCGTTATGCCATGCATCCCGTTCGGTCAATCCGGTCCGGGCCACATTGATATCGACTATCTTAAAGAGAGCTGTTCCTAACGATCCATGAAATTCAGCGTTTCTTCCTGCAATATTGTCCGCCGCAACCCTTCCCATCTTTGTTGAAATTGATCCGAGCGGCCAATAATCGTGTTTTTGGGTAATTAAATTGATGCTTTCCGCGCAATCACCGATTGCGTAGATGTTTTCATCGGTCGTTTGCAGGTGTGTATTTACCTTGATGCCTCCGGAAAGTCCGATTTCCAGATCAGCCTTCTCCGCCAATTCCGTATTCGGTGTAACACCGGCAGCTACAATTATTACATCCGCCGGATAGTCTCCCTTATCCGTCATCAGAGAAAGGGTCCCGTCCGGACGGTCGACTGTCTCTATCGTGGTCCCGGTAACGATCTTCAAACCTTTCTGCTTTAACTCATTTTCCAATTTAACGGCCATATCCCAATCCATAAGATTGCTCAGAATATGGGTCTGTTTCTCCAGCAATGTTACCCTTTTTCCCGTCGTAATAAGAGATTCCGCCGTTGAAATACCGACCAGTCCTCCTCCGATTATACAGACCTCCTGGGCCTCTCTCCGCGATATGAGTGTTTTAATCGTCTCTGCATTCTCCAAACTGTTAAGAGTATAGACACCCTCTCCCTCAATCCCGGGCACGTCGGGGAGGTACGGTTTTGCTCCCGTCGCCAGCACGAGAAAATCGTAATGCAGCTCGGAAGAATTTCCGGATTCCCTGTCTCTCACTTTGAGGACACGCCTGTTCCGGTCAATCTCATCGGCAACGGTGTCGTTCCGTATAGTGATGTTCTCGATTGATTCAAAGAAATCGATGTCCCGTACCGTCGCATCGGCAGTGGTCATTAACTCTTTTGAAGATTCCACAGTCCCGTTGATATAGGCAGGCAGCCCACACCCCGCGTACGAGAGAAATTGGTTTTTCTCAATTATTGTGATGTCCAAATCTTCATCCAATCGCCTCAGCCTTGCCGCCGTCTTAGGACCGGCGGTAACACCACCGACAATGAGCACCTGTTTCCGTTGTACCGCGGGTTGATCGCTCTTCGACAGGGCATGAACGGGCAATGTCACCTCGAATGTTGTTCCGCTCCGCGGTCGTGAAGAAACTGAGACCGTTCCGTCGTGAATTTCAACGATCTGTTTAACGATAGGCAGACCTAAGCCGGTGCCGCTTATATTCGATTTATGCCTGGTTGAACGGTAGAACGGTTTAAAAATACTCTCCACTTCATCTTCCGGGATCCCGTATCCGGTATCGATTACCTGAAGCCGGCACTCTTTCTCATCGGCAGAGACCTTAAGACGAAGGGTAACACTTCCCCTCGCAGGGGTATATTTGAGAGCGTTTTCGACAAGGTTTCTGATCGCCTGGTTCATTCCTCTCTTATCTCCATTGATTACAACCGAATAAGCACTCGGAAGATCCGTATGAAGGGAAACGTCCTTTTCAGCCGCCGAGGAGGTGTAGGGGCCCTGCAGCTCTCGCAACAGATTGTTCAGGTTGAATGGTTCCTTTTCAAGCGACTCGCCTTGGGAGTATCGCTGAAAATCGAGCAGGTCGGAAACCAAATCTCTCGCTTCATCGACCCTATTAATCGCCTTCACGAGCACCTGTTTGGTCTGATTGTTTACATCTCCGGTATAACCGTCGGTGACGGTTTTTAAAAGCGACTCGATGGCGTTGATAGGAGATTTTAATTGGTGAGAAAGAACTCGCAGATAATCTGTCTTTTCATTCATAGTGATACCTCCACATGGTCTCTATCAGGGAGACCAAGGTCAAGAAAAAGAACAGCAGGGGTTAGATTTCAACCGTAACTGTGCAGTCCGGGCAGCAGGTAGTTAACCCCGAAAAAGGTAAACATGGTGAATCCGAAACCAATAATGGAGAGGACCGCGGACCACTTCCCTTTCATTTTTCGGATGAGGCGGACATGGAGAAACGCGGTATACACCAACCAGGTGATAAGTGCCCATGTCTCCTTCGGGTCCCAACTCCAGAATGCACCCCACGCCGTTTCAGCCCATATCGCTCCGAAGATGAGGGCCCCCGCGGTAAAAATAGGATACCCGATTGCAGGTGAATCGCCTTGATCGTATGTCCTTCAAATGGATCTCCCGGATTGAGGCGGTACCGGCTTATGAGTTTCTGATCGCGGTACTGTGTAAAAATCGCCGAAACAGCTTCGGATTGCCGATCGGTACTCATTGGGCCCCGATGATCCTCTCCATCGTTTTCCGCCGAGGTTTGGGCGTTCCACGCGTCATCGTTATCTGAAGGGGGCCCCAATCCGGTAAAGAAAAAAACACCGCTATCGGTGACTACATGGTGGTCTTGAGAAACCGTTATTATCGACCCGGAAGGAGTTTCTACTTCGACAACCGCACGCGCGGTATAAGAGGATTGATAGACTTTCATCTTTTCTATTCGCAGCGGTTTGTTGACCTCCATTGTGAACTCTTCGATTATCGGTCCTTCCCGCCTATAAACAGTCACTGTTGACAACCAATCTTTCGGTCGGCCGTCCTCGTAATAGTGAAATTCGAAGCTCTTTAGCACAACCGAATAGTCATTCGGCAGTTCTATCCTTTCCCCCTCTTCGAGCTAGACAAAGACTTCTCTCTTTCCGATAAATGATATCACAGCGCCGATAATCAACAGGAGGCCACCGGGATGAGAAAGAGAAGAGAAAAAGCGGTGTAGAATTGTAAACATTCTTTGCTCATCCTACTGAAGCAACCGCCTCTGTCAAGTAAATGGTACACCAGTGTCAGCCGAGGACCGATAAATATCTCTCTCCGGTATCGGGAAGAATAACAACAATTCTTCCGGTTTTCAGTCGTTCCGCCGCCTTGCCGGCGGCCGATACAGCCGCTCCACTCGAAATTCCTGACAGGATACCCGCTTCTTTTGCTAGTCGATGGGCCATGTTTAAAGCTTCTTCGTTTGAAACAGTGATCACCTCATCGATTATGTCCCTATTGAGTACTTCGGGAATAAAACCGGCCCCGATACCCTGAATTTTATGCGGGCCCGGATCTCCTCCCGAAAGAACGGGGGAACCTTCCGGTTCTGCGGCAAAAATTGTGATGTGCGGCTGTTTCTGCTTCAACACCTCTCCCACTCCGGTGATAGTACCGCCGGTCCCGACACCGGCAACAAAACCGTCTATCCGCCCATCGGTATCGTTCCAAATTTCAAGGGCAGTGGTCTTTCTGTGGATATCAGGATTTGCGGGGTTGGTAAACTGGCCCGGAATAAAGGTTTTTTCAAATTGTTGTGCCAGTTCCCGTGCTTTTGCAATTGCTCCGTTCATACCTTTATCCGGAGGTGTCAATTCTATCTGAGCGCCGAGATAGGAGAGCAGTTTTCGCCGCTCTATAGACATGCTCTCGGGCATGGTGAGGATCAATCGATACCCTCTCTGAGCACACACCGAAGCTAGTCCTATGCCCGTGTTTCCGCTTGTCGGTTCAATGACAACAGTACCCTTCTCGATCGATCCTTCTCGTTCCGCCTTCTCAATCATCGAAAGGGCGATGCGGTCCTTTACACTCGAACAGGGATTGAACGATTCCAATTTTCCAACAATTTCCACACTCCGGTCAGGAAAAAGTTTTTGTAATGAAACCAACGGCGTTTTTCCTATTAGTTCTGATATATTTGAAGCTATATTCATACTCCCTCCTTCTTCTTTACCTTCTCGGCCAACATTGCTACGGTATACTTTTGTAGATAATCGGCGATTAAGACGCCTAAGCCTTTCCACACCGGACGAGTTACACAACATGCCATCCTGTCACAGGCCTCTTCATCCTCGGCGCACCGGATTATCTCCGTTCCCCCTTCCATGATGGTAACAATCTCCTCTACGGTGATCGATTTTGGGTCTCTTCCCAACACATAACCGCCTTTAGCACCGCGAAAAGAACGGATGAGTCCCGCACTCCTCAAGGGAATAATCAGCTGACTCAAATATTTAGTGGAGATTTCCTCCTCCTCGGCTATCTCCTTCAAGAGAACCGGCGTGTCTTTCTGTTTCACCGCGAGAGCGACCAGCAACCGTACCGCG
>CAZJBZ010000052.1:8398-16947 GCA_964543975.1 uncultured Spirochaetales bacterium | reverse complement strand
GACACTCTTCCAATAGACAGTACCATTTTTTCTTCTCGCCCACGCTTTATCATCATTCAAGGTCGCCTTTATGATTCCCGCGGGAAAATTCCCCACAACCGTAAAGGCAATTTCCGGCACAACCGCGTGTGAGGGTGATATCGCCGCGTAAAGATCATCGGTCCGTTTTAAAAGATCGGGAGGCAGATTCTCTTCACCTAACATCGGCAATAAGAGCCGTTCGGATAATTCCCTGTTTTCACGAACATCTATTTTCAAGAGAAGGGTACTGTCTTCAGGCATCATTCCTATAAAATACTCTCCGGGAGGTCGGACCGGAGTGGTCGCGCAGCCTATCAGAAAGAGAACTAAGCCGATAGGTAGTAAAAACGCGGTTATCCGTCTCATATTATCCGGCCTTTTCTAAAGAGATGTAACATCTTTCGTCACCGCACTCAACCTCGGAAGCATCGTTCTTCCTATTCCATTCCCACGAAACAGTCAGAGTTTCATTGACAAGATGGTCTTGATGCTGTTCTATAGCTTCCTTTATTTCTTCGGATCCGTACACCGAAAGATGTATTCGGTCCGTTACGTCCAGCCCTGCCTCTTTGCGAAGATTTTGGATCGATCGGACGATATCTCTGACCGTCCCTTCCTGCTTCAACTCCGGTGTTATTTCCGGATCTAAAGCTACCGTTAACGATCCTTCATTCAACACCTTCAAGTTCTCTTTTTCATTTCGTCGGATTATAACACTCTCTTTTGTGATATCGAGATTTCTCCCGTCCAAATCGATAGAGAGTGTCGCGCTCTCTAAAAGCGACTGGATCTCTTTCATACGCAACTCTTCAATCCGCTTCGCCGCTCTTTTCATATCCTTTCCCAGTTGTTTCCCTAAGACTCGATAGTTAGGTTTCGCCTGGTATTCAACCAACTCCTCTTCGTTCTCTCTAAAGACAACATCTTTCACATTAAGCTCTTCGCGGATAATATCTTCCATCTCCCGCAGCACCTTCTTTTCTTCTATATCGAGGGTTACAAGATGAATCGCGCGAAGCGGTTGTCGTATCTTTATAGAGTACATACTCCGAAGGGCCCGTCCCATACTGACTGCCTGCCGAGTAACTTTCATTTTCTTTTCCAGACTCCTGTCACGTCTATCCTCTTCCGCGATTGGAAAATCGGAAAGATGTACCGATTCAGGACCATCATCAGAATGAAGATTGAGATAGATTTCTTCAGTAATAAACGGCATAAAGGGAGCGCATACGTGAACCAGCTTCATGAGAACCGAATAGAGGGTTTCATACGCCTGTTGCTTGTCCTGATCGTTCTCCGATCTCCAAAACCTTCTCCGTGATCTGCGTATATACCAATTATTGAGGAGATCGATGAAATCGGCGATCGGAGCTATCGCTTTCTGCAGATCGTAAGCATCCAATTGCGTGGTCACTTCCGATATCAGTTGTTCAATTTCCGAGAGGATCCAACGGTCTAAAGGATTTTCCGGCTCATCGGGCACGCCGTGGATATCGATTTGATCGATGTTGGCATAGGTAACGAAAAAACTGTAGGAGTTCCATAACGGAATAACGATCGTTTTTAGAATATCCTTAACACCATCATCCGAATATTTGAGATCTTCCGCTCGAACAACCGATGAATACATTAAAAAAAGCCTTAACGCGTCCGCGCCGAAATTACCGACGGCCTCCATGGGATCAGTATAGTTCCGTTCCGATTTGCTCATTTTTTTCCCGTCTTCAGCCAGCACCAACCCGTTGACAACAACATTCTTGAAAGCCGGACCGTCGAACAGGGCTGCAGCGAGAATGGTAAGGGTATAAAACCAGCCTCGAGTTTGATCGAGTCCTTCGCTAATAAAATCGGCCGGAAAATTCGCTTCAAAATGTTCCTTATTTTCAAAAGGATAATGACTTTGCGCGTACGGCATGGAGCCTGATTCAAACCAGCAATCGAGAACTTCAGGAACTCGTTTCATGGTCCCGCCGCAGTCGCAAGAGAAGGTGATGTCATCCACATAATGCTTATGGATATCTTCGATCTTCTTTTCCGAAAGTTCTTCCAGTTGGCTTTTTGATCCTATGCAGACACTCTTGTCACACGAGTCGCACTTCCACACCGGAATTGGATTTCCCCAATAGCGATTACGGGAGATGGCCCAATCTCGGGCATTCTCCAGCCAGTTACCGAATCGTCCCTCTTTAAGGTGGTCGGGCATCCAGTAGATTTGGCTGTTCGCGGCCAGCATGCGTTCTTTAAAACTTGTTACCTTAACAAACCAGGAGGAGACGGCACGATTGATCAAAGGTGATTTGCATCTGTAACAGTGGGCGTATCTGTGGTTATAGGTTTCTCTCTTTACAAGTTTGCCTTCGTCCTTCAGCTTTCTGATGATATTTTTGTCCGCGTCCTTTACATACTGTCCGTGAAAGTCGGACACCTCTTCCGTAAACTTGCCTTCCGCGTCTAAAGGACAGATAGTGGGAATTTCAGTATCCTTGAGGGTAATATAGTCGTCTTCACCAAAACCGGGGGCTATGTGCACAATCCCGGTCCCCTCTTCAGTGGATACGTAATCGGCAGTAAAAACACGAAAAGCGCCCTTCTCTCTTATATCGGAGAAGTAAGGCAACAACTCTTCGTATTCGGCACCTTCAAGTTCACTTCCTTTAAAAGTTTCGACAATCTCATACTCTTCTTTATCCTTATAATATGAGGGAAGAAGGCCCCTACCCAAAATATAGTACTCATCCCCATCTTTTACTTTGACATAATCGATATCAGGCCCGACGGCGAGTGCTAAATTAGAAGGAAGGGTCCATGGAGTTGTTGTCCAGGCGAGAAAATAGCTGTTTTCGCTGTTTTTTAATTTGAATTTTACCGTTATCGCCGGGTCCTGTACCATTTGATAACCGCCGAGATTCAATTCATGGTTGGAGAGAACGGTTGAACAGCGGGGGCAGTACGGTAAGATGTAGTAACCCTCATATAAAAGCCCTTTATCCCATAGTTGGCTGAAAACCCACCAGATGGACTCCATATAGTCCGTTTCCATTGTTTTATAGTCGTTGTCGAAATCGACCCACCGCCCCATACGGGTAATAACGGTCCTCCACTCGTTGGTGTAACGAAGAACAATAGAACGGCACGCTTCATTGAATTTGGCCACTCCGTACTCTTCAATTTCTTTCTTTCCGGATATACCGAGTTCCTTCTCCATCTCATATTCAACCGGAAGTCCGTGACAATCCCATCCAAATCTCCGTTCGACTTTCCTTCCCTTCATGGTTTGATAACGAGGAATTATGTCTTTAATGGTACCGGGAACGAAATGACCGAAATGGGGTAATCCTGTGGCAAATGGAGGGCCGTCGTAAAAAACATACTCCGTGTTCCCTTCACGGTTGGAAATCGATTTTTTAAAAATATCATTCGCGTCCCAAAAGTTTAGAATTTTCATTTCCATCTTCGGAAAATCAACTTTGGAATCTACCGGTTTGTACAAAATTACCTCCTATCGTTTTCCATTCTGCCGTCCTCTCCTCGGGTGCCGGCGGAGCGGACTGACCTTACGGGTAACATATTTCTCGGAGCAACTCATTAGGTTAAAAGTGAGCCTCATGTGAAATACGAATATGCGGCACTTGCAAGTAAATCAATTAAATACATTATAAGCATTTAACTTTCTCAATACCGATAAAATGGTAATTTTTGCAAGTGCCTCCACTATAAGTATATACCTCGTCAAAAACAGCTCCTATAGTGGTTTTGCGTTTGCTTCAATGAATTAAAAAATCTCTGCCATTCTAGTGTCAATAGTATTGACCTGTCAATAGGGAGGAACAGGTCAATCAATCTTCTCTCCTCTGGTCATCATTTCTCTATTCTTTTATACTGGATTTAAAAAACCGAGGAGTTGCATGAAGGTAGACGGCGAACATTACAGGACGATTTGGGCGGACCCGGAAGACCGCCGGACCATCCGAATAATCGATCAGAGCAAACTTCCCCACTCTTTTGAAGTTATGGAGCTGCGAGCAGTTGAAGATTTTGTAACGGCAATCAAAGACATGCGTGTTCGGGGGGCAGGTCTAATCGGTGCAACGGCAGGATATGGTATGCACGCGGCCGCTCAGACTGCACCACCCGAGCACCTTAATGCCTATATAGCAAAAGCAGGCAGCGATCTCATTGCCACACGGCCGACCGCAAAAAACTTGGAATGGGCCGTTGAACGACAGCGTCAGGTTCTAGACGAAGCGGAAAAGCAGGGTGCTTCATTTGCAGAAAAGCAAGAGATTGTCTTTAAAACAGCGACCGATATTGCGAATGAAGATGCCGAATTCTGTAGAAAAATAGGCGAACACGGCGCGTCGCTTATAGAAAGAATAGCGGAGCAAAAAAACGGCGGACCGGTACATATCCTTACTCACTGCAACGCGGGATGGCTCGCTTTTGTCGATTACGGAAGTGCCACCGCTCCGATTTATGCGGCGTTTGAACGGGGAATCGATATTCATGTTTGGGTGGATGAGACCCGTCCGCGAAACCAAGGAGCATCCCTGACCGCATGGGAATTGGGAAAACACGGCGTTCCTCATCATCTTATCGTCGATAACGCAGGAGGACACCTTATGCAGCATGGAATGGTTGATTTGGCTATTGTAGGAGCGGACAGGGTTACGGTCACCGGCGATGCTGCCAATAAGATCGGCACCTATCTGAAAGCACTCGCCGCAAAGGACAACACTATCCCCTTTTACGTGGCCCTTCCCTCCTCTACTTTCGATTGGGAGAAAGAAGACGGAGTTCACGAAATACCGATCGAAGAGAGAGACCAAGATGAAGTACGGTACATTACAGGCGAGGACGAAAGCGGATCATCTTCAACCGTGCTGCTTTGTCCCCAAACTACTCAGGCCAAAAACTTCGGTTTCGATGTTACGCCACATCGATTGATTACAGGGCTTATCACCGAACGCGGGATATGTTCCGCTTCGAAGGAGGAAATTCTCTCGCTCTATCCTGAGAAGAGAAAAACATGATCATTGGGTATGTTCTTATCACGCTCTTTGCGGGAGCAACAATCATAACTCATATCGCCCTCAATGTAGGTTTATTTCGAAGCCGATTGCGGGAAAAGCAACTGCTCTCTCAACCACATCTTCCCGAATTTAAGGTAAGCGTTGTAATCCCGGCTTACAATGAAGAAAAACATCTTCCCGCTGTGTTGGAAACTTTGGAAACACAATCCGATCCGGGGTTCGAAGTGGTCCTGATCAACGACCGATCGACCGACGCGACGCTTCAAATCATGCAAGAATATAGAGAAAAACATCCTTCACATGTCACCGTCGTGACTCTTTCCGAAAACCCGCAGCCTCTCAATCCGAAGCAATACGCTCTTGAAAAAGGTATAGAAACCGCGGCGGGAGATATTATCCTATTCACCGATGCCGACTGCCGGATCCCTCCGAGATGGGTCGAACTGTATAAGAAAGCCTTCGCCGAATCAGACACGGGGATCGTCTTCGGTCCGGTCTACACTCTTTCCGGAAAAACATTCTTAAAAAAGTATCAGATGTTCGACCATGTTTTCCGCTACTACTACACCGCCGGAAGCGCCGGCTTATCGCTACCCTCGGGCGGGTTTGGTAATAACCTTGGGGTCAGGAAGGAGGCATTGGAAGCAATAGGCGGTTATGGCTCTCTCGACTATTCAGTCACCGAAGACGCGGAACTCATCACAACAATCGGGCAAACCGGCCGCTTCTCAATTCGCGCACTCACCACCCCGGCCGTTGCGGTTACTCCTTGCCCGCTAACCAGCTGGAAGGCGTTGACGGTCCAAGAACTTCGCTGGAGCAGCGGGGCCTTTTTTTCCTCACACCCTGAAACAAAATGGGGTTACGGAGTGATAATGCTCTACCTTGCCGGTGGATTCTTTGCCCTTCCCTTTGTGCCGCTTTTCCCGCCGCTTGCATGGATTTCCTGCGCGACATTCGTGAGTATGTTTTCCATTGCTTTTACGGGCGGGATATTGTCTCGAAGACCATTCTCTCACTACTGGTTGGGCCTTATACCAAACATCCTTTTCTCAGGACTACTCTACCTTTACGTCGACGCTTTGGCGCTCATGAAGGTTACAATTACATGGAAAGGACAAACATTGACAAATCCATGAAGAACAAAACCATCCTCTTTTTATATTTGAAAACCGGAGGCGGTCACTTTTCCGCGGCGAAAGCCCTCTCGGAAAAGATAACCGAACGGTTCCCGGATCGGTCTGCTCCTCTCCTGTTAAACCCTATTCCGGAACGACGCACTCCTATCAAATTTCTTCTTGAAAAGGGGTATCGTATTGTTTCAAACAAGATACCGAAATTATGGATTTTTGTATTTGAAATCAGCAAAATCAGGAACGTTCAGAAGTTAATCAACTATCTCATGTTCAACGCGACACAAAAAAAACTGACCGACTCTATTCTCATGAACGAGGTCTCCAAGATTGTAGTGCTCCATTTTTTATTGATTGGCCCGGCATCTCGAGCAGTAAAGAGAACGAAGAAAAATATTCCTCTACTGACCGTTGTTACCGATCCGTTTACCGCCCATCCTTTCTGGTTTTGCAGGCGCCGCATCGATACCATCGTCTTCACCGACCGATTACGAAGGACCGCGATTCAGGAACATCATTTCAAAGAGCGTAAAATTCATCAATTCCCCATCATTTTACGGGATGAATTCTTGTATCCCTATTCTCAGGCGTTGATCGAGGAACGGAGAGAACGCCAGGGAATTGACATGGACGGACCGTTGGTATTAATAGCGGGGGGAGGAGAAGGTTTGGCTGATACTTTAAAAATCGTTAAACGATTTATCGCTTCACGTTTTGAGGGGTCCATCGCGGTAGTCTGCGGCAATGATCGGAAAACCAAACAAAAACTGGACGCAATAGCCAAACGCACAAAAAAAACAACCATTAAACCGTTCGGCTATGTCGATTTTATGCCTGAACTCATGAACATTTCCGACATCATCATCTCGAAAGGCGGGCCTGCTACAATTATGGAGGCATTAATGCTGAAAAAACCGCTTATAATAACTCGTTATCTTTACGGTCAGGAGCGGGGCAATGTCGATTTTCTTATCAAAAACAACATCGGTTTTTTCCGAAGGGAACCCCAAGGAATAGTCGATACAGCGGTATGGCTCTTGAATAATCCGAAACGTTTTCAAGAATACCAAAAGAGAATTGAAGACCTTGGATTAACAACAGGGACGGAACGTATAGCAGAGTTTATTACAAATTGAGGCCCTTTCGAAATCACTCTTTTGCATGAGGCCCGTTACTCTTTAAATCATTAAGATATCCATCGATCTTCTCCAACCGACGAGTAAACTCCTTCTTTTTTCCCCTCTCCTTCTCAATAACATCCTCAGGCGCGTTATCAAGAAATCGTCGGTTGGATAATTTCGCCTCCGTGCTTTGTTTTAGCTTCTCTACCGAACGCAACTCTTTCTCCAGTTTGTCGATCTCTTTCGGTATGTCGATAACATCTTTAATGAACACATACGCTTCAAAATCATCTCCGACCACAGGTATCGAACCTTCGGAGTGGGCAGCATCATGTCCTACTAATATTTCGGATGCACCTGTGAGAAAGGCGATAAGACCGCGCTGTTCGGCTAAAAACGCCACAGCCTTACTCTGTTGCT
The DNA here is from genome assembly GCA_964543975.1 of uncultured Spirochaetales bacterium. Classification (GTDB taxonomy): domain Bacteria; phylum Spirochaetota; class Spirochaetia; order SPDA01; family CAZJBZ01; genus CAZJBZ01. The sequence goes on along the minus strand of CAZJBZ010000052.1, from coordinate 9,222 downwards.
CAATTTTCATATGGACCTTTATCTTCACCGCGGGTGGTATGGTAAACTCACTCCGCAAAGTCCTTATTCCCCGCACAATTTCTTGGAGAACGGTAAAAGCCGCGTCAATAGCAGGATACTCACGTTCCGCCGACGGCTCCGGAAACGGTTGATTAATGAGAAGACCATCCCGATAGGGAAGTTTTTGATATATCTCCTCCGTCAGGAAAGAGATAAAAGGATGGAGCAACCGGAGAGACTGTTCCAGAGTGTAGAGCAAAAGCGATACGGTCCTGTTCTTTAGCAAATCTTGATCGCTACCGAGCCGCAGTTTCGATGCTTCTATATACCAATCGCAAAAATCATTCCAAAAAAATTCGTAAACTGCCTGAGTAGCATCGTTAAACCGATACTTCTCCATAGCTGTTTTAACTACCGCGGCTGTGATGTTTTGTCTATGGAGAATCCATTTGTCAATGTCTTCGAGCGGAATCGATTCAAAGGGAATCAACTCTCTGTCTTCAAGGTTGAGCAAAAGGTATCTAGTTGCATTCCAAATTTTGTTAGCGAATTTCGAACCAAATTTAAAACTTTCCTTATCAACAAGGATGTCCTGTCCCTGGGCCGCTTGAAACGCAAGGGTAAATTTGAGCGCGTCGGCCCCGAACTCTTTCACAATCTCGAGAGGATCGATTCCGTTGCCCAACGACTTGGACATTTTCCGTCCCTGTTTGTCCCGGATAAGACCGTGAATATAGATGTGATGGAAGGGCGCTTGTCCCAGAAACTCCATACCCGCCATGATCATTCTGGAGACCCAGAAAAAGATAATATCATACGCGGTA
>CAZJBZ010000052.1:0-8388 GCA_964543975.1 uncultured Spirochaetales bacterium | reverse complement strand
GTAACCAACGCCGTCGTCGGGAAAAAGCGGTGTAAATCTTCCGTCTCTTCCGGCCACCCGAGGGTTGAAAACGGCCATAACCAAGCAGAGAACCAGGTATCCAAGACATCTTCATCCTGCATTAGAACGGTGCTGTGACAATTTGTGCATTGCACGGGGTCTTCCCGGCAAACCATCATCTCTCCACATTCGTTACAGTACCATACCGGAATTCTATGGCCCCACCAAAGCTGCCTGGAGATACACCAATCACGTATGGTCGTTAACCAGTGAGTGTAGGTATTTTCCCACTTCTTGGGATAAAAACGAATTTCACCGTCGTACAACGCCTGCAGCGCTTTTTGGGCGAGCGGCTTCATGCGAACGAACCACTGATCGGATAGATAAGGCTCGACAATAGTATCGCAACGGTAACAGTGGCCTACCTGATGGTTATGATCTATTTCCTTAATAAAGAGCGACTCCTCTTTAAGGTCTTCTATGACGGCCTTACGGGCCTTTTCGACATCCATGCCTTGATATTTTTCAGGAACATTACCGTTAAGCGTTCCGTTCGGATTGAGAATGTTTATCCGATCAAGTTTGTGCCGCAACCCGATTTCCCAATCGTTCGGATCATGAGCGGGTGTTACCTTGACCGCTCCCGTACCGAATTCTCTGTCGACATATTCATCCTCGATAATCGGGATTGATCGTCCGGTCAGGGGAAGGACCACCATTTTCCCCTCCATGCCCGAGTATCGTTCATCTTTCGGGTGCACCGCCACCGCACTGTCCCCCAGCATGGTTTCCGGTCTTGTGGTTGCAATCTCAATTTTGCCATTGCCGTTTTCCAACGGATAGTAGTAGTGGTACATCTTTCCCTTAACCTCCTGATGTTCCACTTCATCGTCCGAGAGAGCGGTGCCGCAGGAGGAACACCAATTAATAAGGTAATTTCCTCTATAGACGAGTCCTTTCTCAAAAAGCCGCACAAATACTTCCCGAACGGCTTTATTGAGCCCCTCATCCAAGGTGAACCGCTCTCGTGACCAATCACACGATGCACCGATCCTCTGCAATTGCCGCTTTATTATTTCATGATGCTCCTCTTTGACCTTCCAGGTAGTCTTTACAAACTGCTCCCTGCCGATCTCATTCCGGTTGGTCCCCCTGCCGCGCAGTCGTTTTTCTACGACATTCTGGGTTGCGATGCCCGCGTGGTCGGTCCCCGGGACCCAGAGGGTCGGCTTTCCGGTCATTCGATGATAACGGATAAGAATATCCTGTAAAATATTATTGAGTCCGTGTCCCATATGGAGAACACCGGTAACGTTAGGCGGAGGGATCACAATGACAAAGGGTAATTGTTCTCCTTCTGAAGACGGTCCAAACGCCTTCTTTTCAAGCCATAACGCGTAAATGGCCTCTTCAAACTCTTTTGGATTATATGCTTTGGCAAGCTCTACCGATTCCATTGGTGCTCCTTCATAGTTGGTGAATACTAACAGAATCCAATCAATGCTTCAATAAAGCGAATAAGCGTGTTATAGTTTTTGCGTAAGGATCATCTATGAGAAAAACAACTTTGCTATTCTTCCTCCCGTTCCTTTTAGTCACCGAGCAAAGTTTCAGCCAATCGGATAGTTCGTTGAACGATCAAAGATTATCAGCGGTCGAACAACTCGTTCGGAAATACGCGGTTGAGGATGAAACCATACAACAAGCTTTTCTCACCACACCACGTGAACAATTCATCCCTTCAGCTTATAAACAGATGGCCTATCAAAATACCACAATTCCACTCGGGAACGGTCTCATTCTCCCTAAAATTGATTTTTATTTCCGAGTTATTAGAGGATTACAACCACGGAACGATCAAACCATCTGCATAGCCGGCTATGGGACCGGTTATGCAGCCGCGCTCTTTTCTTTGCTTGTAGAAGAGGTATATGTCGCCGAATTCAATGAAGAATTGGCCGAAGAATACAGCCGGCTGACAAGCGAAATAGGAAGAGAGAACGTCTTTATAAAACCGGCATCATCTTTCTATTCATGGTCCGACAACACTCCCTTCGACCTCTTATTTCTCCACGGCGCATTGAGGAGCATTCCTTCCACTCTTGTCGATTTGGTACACGATAACGGCAAAATCTGTTATTCCTTCGCGGACAGCTCCGGTTTTCAAATTCTTTCGCTTATCGAACGTCGAGGGATGCTCTTCACCATCAAACAGTTAGGTGAGAGTTTTGTCCCGTTTCTCGACGATTAAATGACGCAGTATCACGGTCTGCTCCGCGGGCTTTTGCCGAATCACTTGCCGACGTGGCCTTCTTTGCGAGCTTTGTCGATTTTCTCCATTTTGCGGTAATATTTGGCCTGTTTTTCGATCTCTTCCAGATCGGAAGTATAGATTTTATTATTAACAAGACGGACCTTTTTATTTTCGAAGAGCTTCCGAACGTAGGCATTCCCTTCGTTCGGAGGTAAACCGATCATGTTGATCAGTTCTTTCGGACCAAAGTCGAAGGTGTAGGATTCTCCTGAACGGATCATGACTCGTGCTTTTTCCAATTGAATGAGAAGAGCATCGTAAAGCCGTCCTAATGAGTCGCTAAGCTGTGTATTCGCCAGCTGCTTATAGATAAACCAAATTCTTTCGGCCAACAGTTGTGTAATCCGGGTGATAATTTGAGGTTGAGAAGAGATCATCCGTTCAAAGTTGGCCCTGTTCACCGCTAAAAGCTGAGCATCTTCATACGCGACGGCGGACGCCGATCTCGGTTTATTCTCCAACAAAGACATTTCTCCGAAGATATCTCCTGTTTTCAAAACAGCCAGAAGCACCTCTTTATCATCAACTATTTTAGTTATCTTTACGCTTCCTTTCTGAATGATGTACAATTCCTGCCCGGGTTCGGCTTCACTGAAAATCATTGTATCTTTCGGATAGACCCTGTTGAAATCTTCGTTCGAGGAATCGAGATACATCGATTTTGCGTACGGTTTGATTTTCGCCATCCGCTCTTTTGCTACTTTTACATTCGGATCGTTCGGAGAATTCTGAATGAACTTATAATAAGCATAATAGGCTTGATTGTATTGATTCTGCCGCGCGTAATATTCGCCTACTTTAAAAAGATGGGAAGTGTGTTCTGGCGCGGTATTTTTAAGGGTCAATCTGGTATGCGCTTCGTCAAGATAACGAAGTTTTTTTGAAAACCCCTGAATAATCTTCATCGCAACGGGGGTATTTTTTTCGATAAGCAAGCCATACTGATCGCGATGTACCGAAATGAGCGAAACGTCCGACAACGCTTGTGCAGTCTCTATATGACTATGGGAAGACATGGTACTTACAACGCCGAAAAAGTCTCCCGGATTAAGGGTATTGCCCCCTTCCTCTTCGACTATTTCCACCTCTTTACTGATTCGCACCTTGCCGTTGCGAAGAATATAGAAGTAATCCGCATTCTGCTTGCCTTCAACGATGATATACGCACCTTTTTTGAAATTGACCATTGCAAGCTGTAAAGGATTATTCATACCGCCTCTAAATTCCCGATTTCACATTTAGTATAGGAGCCATTGAGACTATTTGTCAACGATACTCCCGCTTTTTATTTATTGTCGGCAGATTTTAGATAAGAAAAAACAGATTTCATAGAATTCCCATCACCACCAATCTACAATACGAACATTTTCCCATTCGCTTTGGTATGCCTCGACTTCCGTTGAAGCCTCTTCATAAATCCGTTGAAAAGAAAAACTTCTCTCTTTACCTGCCAATTTCCCTTGGGGAAGGATCTGATTGGTTTTTGTAATACCTCGAGAGAAAATAATATGTTGATCATCCATATTACCAAAGTAAAAGTCCTCCGGATTGTCCGTATTCGGTACATCGCCGAACCGATTTCCTCCTCCTAAAACGGAGTCGACCGGGACCCAGCCGAATTGTTCGATGTAAAACTCATTCCAGTAGTGGATTTTTGTATTCTTATTCCCGTGTACAAGATAACCGGAGAGTGAACGCGCGGGTATACCGACACTTCTGCAGAAAGCGGTGAATAAAATGGAGTAAATATACTCATCACCACTTTTCTTATCCAGACTTTTTACCACTGTTGTTTGTTGGGGTGTTTGATTAAACTCATACTCGTTAATTAAAGAGGTGTAAATCCGTTTCGCTTTTAAATAAGGGTTCTTCTCTCTGCCTACGATTGATTCGGCTTCTTTTACAATTTTCTGATCGTTGCTGGGAACAAGAAAATCTTCCGAAGTATAAATTTGGTACATCTTTCTTGTCTCATTATAGTTGACATCTATTTTTTCCTCATTAATGTGAGTTTCTATAGAATACCGCTCAAACCATACGGTGTGAGATACTTTATAATTGTGAAACGGGTCCATATCTTCAAAAAGATAGACCAATACATTACTGTAATTTTCCCAATACGGCTTCGGATTGAAAGAACCTTCAATATTGTTCTGGCACATGCAGCGAAAAACCATAGGCACCCATACATAGAGACTGTTCTCCGTTTCGGCTTCGACTTCCCGAATTTGGACACCGTATTCTATCTGGTATCCTCTCTTCTGTTTCAACTGTTTTGTACCCAGAGGGTCCGATACCTCAAAATAGAGAGAGTTACTCGTTCCCCTGTCCGTTACTACCTTCACATTTCCTGAAGTAACACCGTCCGGCACATAAACTTCAATTTTCCTGTCGTTCCACGATTCAATATCGTAATCGCACTCCGACGCGGGGATCATCCCTTCAATGTCCGCTTCTTCCTCTTGGTTACTGTTTTGAATTATCGCAGATGAAGTGAAGTAAACAGTTCCGTTACCTTGCGAGGCCCCAAAATTTTGTCCGGTCAAGGTGACTAAGGTGCCGACGCTCCCCTTTAACGGTGTAATGTTTTTGACATGCGGGTAGCCCGGCTGGGCGGGACCTTCGAGAACGACCGGTATATGCTGTTTGTTTGTAAAAAGGACTCCGTTGCTTCGTCCGTCCCGTGTTATAACATAGACCAGTCCCGATCCGACATTCGGAGGAATTCTCACACTGATTCTCTCTTCAGACCACTCAAGATAGGAGGAGGTGGTGGGACGAACTCCCGCAATGTGTACTTCACCTCCCTGACGAGTTTCCCCCAAATAGGCCCCTTCAATAATAAGAACATCACCGGGATTACCAATTTCAGGAGTTATATCTTTAATAACGGGCGGTCGGTCGGAGAATTGTGAACTGACGCTAAAAAGAATAACAATCGCGATAAATAAGAGAAAAGGAAAAAAAGCTTTGTGTTGTACCAGCCGTTTATGAAACGGAATGTGCTGTTCATCGCGGGTTTTATCATCAGGCATAGTACTCTTAATCTTCTCCGCTGTTGTCGCTGCTGTAAGGAGTGACCTGTATTTCCAGTTCGATAAGAAAATGGTTACTGTCGGAGGGAGCCGCTACTCCGAGGGGGTAGAAAAGCACCTTTTCACCCGCGGTTATAGGAAGACTCTTGATAGTACTGGTGTATTCCACTTTTTTTGAATTTGGCGAGGTAAGCCACACTTGCCCCTGCGCGACCAAGAGTATGGAGTTTTTACCCTTTGTATATGGTGTAATATTCGCGTAAACAAGAATATCATCGCCGCTTAGTTTTACATTAACCGTTTTTCCTGAAATTGTTACCTTCGAGATATACATATGCCATACGGAAACGTTGTCCTTCTGCTTTACACGTGCGGTAATGTGGACCTGCAGCGCGCTTTCCTCAAGTTTACGAATGATATCTTCTATCTCTTCCGCAAACAGAGAAGGAAGAGAAAATACCATTAATAGCATTGTAGTGATGAGAAGAACTTTTCTCATTGACGTAAATAACTAAACTCTTTTTCGCGGACGAGTTGTGGTTCCCCGCCTTTAATAAATTGTGTTTGTTTTGGAAGCTGCATGTTTACTTCTATAATTTCATTTTGAGATTCAAGGTACCTGTTGACCTTTTCTATATCCGCCATAAAAACTTCAGTCTTTTGGACTTCCCCGCGGGCTAATGCCGATACGGTAGTATTATAACGCATATTGAAACTAAAGAGAAGGATAAAAACGCTCATGATGATTACAAAAAATGCTCCCGAAGCCACGGCTAACGGCATTGGAACGGCAATTGTACGGCGCCAAAAACGACCGTTGCTGTTCATTTCTTTCGATTCCTGCAAACGGTGCCAAACAGCATATTTGCTCCGTTCAAAATCAGGTTCCGGAATTGTCTGTAAATATGATCTGACCTCGCCGAATGAACCCATTCGTTCGCGGCACTTAGGACAGTGTGAAACATGTTCCTCAATCCGGTCGCTAAACTGCTTCGCCAGTTCACCATCAAAGAAAGCTGAAAGCGTCTGAACATCAGGACACATTAAAACCTCCATCTTTCAGTAATTCACCAAGCCTTTCCCGGGCACGGTAAATTCTCACCTTCACATTACCTTCGGTAATTTTGAGGATTTTTGAGATTTCTTTGTAATTGAGATCACCGTATTCGCGGAGTACAAGCACTGTTCGCAGTTTTTCGGGTAATTCCTGAAGGGCGTTGTTGAGGGACAGTTCCATTTCCTTTTTCAGGTAAAGCGTTTCTCCGGATTCTGCCTTCCCTTGCGGTTCTTTTGAAAACTTGGCATATGCCCTTGATTCACGAGTTCTTCGTTTTTCATAGTTGAGTGAAAGGTTTTTTACCACTCTTATCAACCAATATTTTGTTTGGTCGTAATCAGGGAACGATATATTCCTCTCATGATATTTTAACAACGCCTCATGACAAAGATCTTCCGCGATTATCATATCACCCGTTGTATGATACGCTATTCGCACAAGAGTCGGAAATACTTTTTCATATACTGTGTTAAAAACGTCAGCATTTTCCTCTTTACACATATATAACAATTAACTCTTAGAGAGGTTACACTATTTTTTAGAAACCCGCTTCCATCGAGTTCCCTCCGGTGTATCCTCAATAACAATTCCTCTTTCTAATAGTTTGTCACGAATATTATCCGCTGTGTTAAAATCTTTGTTTTCCCGTGCCTTCTCTCTCTCCCCGATCAGGTCGCGTTCCTCTTCGCTTATCTCCTTGTCGGCTTCCGCTGCCTCGAGGTTTAAGACGAAGACGCGGTCCATCTCCAAGAGAATCGTTACTTTATCATCATCGTTCAACTCAGTATCTTTCACCGAATTCCACAATTCTGAGAGAGCTTTCGGAATATTCAAATCGAGAGAGAGGTCCTCTTCAAACAATGAAAGATAACCTTTCGCACGTTCCGACAGAGCATCCAGAGTTTTCTTTGTACCGTTTTCCTTTAATCTCTCCACCCTTTCTACCAGATTTTCCCGCGCTTTCTTTGCCGCATTCATCGCCTCAACGCTGAATTGAAGTTGGCTCCTGTAATGCCCTCCTAAACAGAAGTAGCGGTAATCGAGGGGATCGTATCCCTGTGTGACTAGATCTTCCAGTGTGATAAAATTTCCCGCTGATTTGGCCATTTTATTTTTTTCCATGAGAAGAAACTCTCCATGAAGCCAATAATTTACCCATTTTTTTCCGGTTGCGGCTTCCGATTGGGCAATCTCGTTCGTATGATGGATAGGAATATGATCGACACCCCCACAATGGATATCGATCTGCTCTCCCAAATATTTCATGCTCATCGCACTGCACTCTATATGCCACCCCGGATATCCCCTGCCCCAGGGGCTGTCCCATACCATGGTCTGTTTTTCAAATTTAGAACGGGTGAACCAGAGAACAAAATCTTGCGGATTACGTTTATTTTCATCCACGGCGATTCTTGCTCCCGCCAGGAGTTCCTGTCGATCCAGGAGGGCCAGTTTTCCATAGCCCGAAAAACGCGAAACATCAAAGTAGAGATTACCACCGGCGATGTAGGTGTAGCCGTTCGTCTCGATGCGTTTGATGAGTTCGATCATATCCTGTATATGATCGGTAGCACGACACACAACCTCAGGACGCTCTATATTCAATCTGTCGGTATCTTTAAAAAAGGCTTCCGTATAGAAATCGGCGACCTCCCACACGGACATCTTTTTCTCACGCGCGCTCACCTCCATCTTATCTTCACCTTGATCGGCATCGTCGGTCAAATGGCCGACATCCGTCACATTCATAATATGGTGTACCGCGTAACCGGCATATTTGAGTACCCGACGCAGGATATCTTCAAAAATATAGGTCCTGAGATTTCCTATGTGGGCGTAATTATAAACTGTCGGACCGCACGCGTAGACACCCACTTCCGGAGGATCAATAGGATGAAACTCCTGCAATGACCTGCCTAAGCTGTTATACAAGTGAAGGGTCACACATTCTCCTTTTCTATAGTGAGATTATTCGGTACTAT
>CAZJBZ010000051.1:3222-17127 GCA_964543975.1 uncultured Spirochaetales bacterium | reverse complement strand
CGGGTTAATCAGGAAAAAACCGGGTAATAAACCTGGAATAATATAATTTGGAGGGAAAATATGAGTTTACTAACAGAAATGTCTGAGGCTTTACAAAAAGGAAAGGCAAAAGATGTTGAAGAAATGGTAAAAAAGGCAATCGACGAAAGTATCCCCGGAAAAGAGATCCTCAATGAAGGACTCATGAGCGGAATGGCCATCATCGGAGAAAAGTTTAAGAAGAACGAAGTATACGTTCCCGAGGTACTCATCGCCGCTCGAGCGATGAATGCCGGTATTGCTATACTCAAACCGACACTCCAGGAAGGTGATGCCGAGATGAAGGGTAAAGTGGTCTTGGGTACAGTGAAAGGCGACCTTCATGACATCGGAAAGAATTTGGTAAAGATCATGATGGAAGGCAAGGGCCTTGAGGTAGTAGATCTTGGAATCGATGCTCCTCCCGAGAAGTTCGTTGAAGCTGCTCAGCAGAACAACGCACAGATCATTGCGTGCTCGGCTTTGCTTACCACCACAATGACCGAGATGGAAAATGTTGTTAAGGCGGCGGAAGAAGCCGGTATCAGAGACAAAGTAAAGATTATGATAGGCGGCGCTCCGGTTACCGATAATTATAAAGATAGCATCGGTGCCGATATTTACGCTCCCGACGCTGCATCCGCCGCGGACGCGGCAATAGCAGCCTGTGCCGGCTGATCCCTACCGTACTGATGATCGCAGTGCCCTGCCGCCGTTTGGTGGCGGGGCTTTTCTTTTTCTACGTATTTGTTTACATTATCTTTTGCACGATGCTCGAATTAAGGAGACAATATGATCGGTTTCTTTTTAAAGAAATGGTTTTTTGATTTTTGGGATAATCTACTCAGAGTGGTTTTAATCAATCTGGGTTTTATTATAATGATGGGAATAACGGTTTATGTACCTTATTTGTTGAGTTTTAATATTGTACTTTTATTAATCGGAATTGCTTTGGTCATTTTTATCGTTAATCTCTATATTGGTGCCGCTTCGAGGTTTATGAGTGAAATTGCCGATTATAATGGACCCGGGTTTTATGATTTTTGGGGCTACGTAAAAGAAATTTGGAAATCCACCATACCTTTTGCAATTGTGGTAAGCATTCAGGTTTTTCTTGTTATTGTAGCGGTCCCTTTTTACCTATCGATGGGAAATACCGTCGGCATGATTGCTCTTTCAGTCATTTTTTGGGTGAGTATAATATGGTGGTTAGGTGCTCAATACTATTTCCCAATCCGAACTCGGTTGGATGCGGATATAAAAAAGGTATTTAAAAAATCATTTCTTGTTCTATTCGATAACACCGGTTTTTCAATCTTTATGGCGCTCTTTTCAATCATTGTCCTGGGGGTATCTATTTTCACCGCACAGCTGCTTCCGGGAATGGGGGCCGTTCTGCTGCTTCATCAAGTGGGTTTAAAACTTCGGCTTTATAAATATGATTACTTGGAATCTCATCCCGAAGCAAATAGAAAAGACATCCCCTGGGATTCTCTGCTTGTCGAAGAGAAAGACAAAGTCGGACCACGCAGCTTAAAAGGAATGATCTTCCCCTGGAAAGAATAAAGCCGTTTTATTCTTCAATATCGGGAAATTGTTCAGCGGACTGCAGAAGGGCCTCTACCTGCTCTTTCGCGATAAGAAACTCTGAAACGTTTTGACGATAGAGCGCGTAAAAGTCAGCATTGTAAGGATATAACTCAATAGCTAATTTATGCGGAGATTCATTTAAATCGTAAACAACGGAAAGGACCGGATCTTTTCCTTTGGTGCTTTCTCCCGAATAATCGGGGTCGGAGCGGGGAGCATCGATCATTAATCCTATAACCTTCTGATAAAGATCTTTAAAGGGTTCTTCCTCGACGATTTCATTGTGGAACCGGTAGATTGTTTCTTCTTCATCTCCAGCTTCAGTGTCGCCTTCTCTTTGACCTCTTTCAATGGACATTGTGTGCATCGTAAGAGGAGTCCCGAACGTCAATCTTTCTACCATATCGATGTTGATGATAAGCGCGAATTTACTGATCAACTCGAACGGTTTTGTCGCTAAAAAACCCAATGAATTGAGTCCGACCGTAAAGACCCTCGGATGTTCTACGAGAGAGGCGTATACCTCCCGTTCGTCCTTTTTGTTGCCTAAGAGGAGAGTGAAGCCCCCTTGTCTGTCCCTAAGCTGCAGTTTGACCTTCGGATTGATGAGACCAAATTTCTCAAGTGATTCCGGCTCCTCTTCGACAAAGGAGACAGCGCTTAGTGAAGCGGGAACTTTTTCTAAATATTCCGAGTAGGCATGGGTATCGATCTCCTGCCGGTTCTTGTACGGTTCAGTCATTTTTAAGGTGGAGAGGAAATACGAGAGGTTGTCCTCTTCCGATATTGACGAAATTTCGATGGTATGTTCCGCTTCAACTCGCAGGTAGGTGATCTCTTGCGGGTCGACTTCCGCCAGCAGGCGTGTCCTTATATCATCTATTCCTACATTAAACCGTGACACAAAGTATCCGGCCACAGTGAAGACGGTAGGTTCATCCTTTTTCTTGAAGTAGTAACTGTCGCCTTGCGGAGTCCGGTTCCCGATGTACCCGGTGGTTTCCGTTCCTTTTTTGGTCCGGAGAGTAATCTCCGCTCGGGGGGCTTCCAATCCGTACGATGAAAGCTCTTTCGGGTTTTCACTAATAACACGCTGAGCGGGAAGAGATACAACCGTATCGACAACGGTGTCAATTTTGGATTGCTGCAACTGAAACGGAACATCGTTTTTAACCTGCCACCGGGTGTTTTCGTTTTCGATTGTTACCCTATCGTCGTTGCGGGAAATAGTCACCGTCTGTAACTCTTCTTTTGTAAGAGGAAAGACGATGACGGGTCCTTCTTGATCAATTTGTGCATCCTCGTCTGATTGAAGAGTGGTGACGATGAAATAGGTGCCGATCAAAAGTACGGGAATGACAAATGCCGATATTATTTTTATCCTGCGATCCATGGTAACTCTTCTCCTAGAGGTGACGCCGTCTAAGCCAGACGATGAGACCCAAAATGATGATGATCAACGGAATAATGATAACGACGATTCCCGAATAGATAAAAACAAGAAGTCCGGACATCCGAAGCGGTAGTTTGAAGAGGCTTTTTGTTCCAATGGAAATTGAGTCGGCGCGGTTGACTGCCCAGGCGAGACTATCTAAAAAGAAATCGATATTTCCCTTTATCTGGCCTATCGGAGGTACCGGTGTCAATATGCCGGAGGTACCGAAAACTAACAAGCGGGTACCTTCCTCTTGTTCATACTTGTCCTTTACCGAAACGGCAAGATTGATGGGTCCCGGGATATCGGTCGGTAGTCGTTCTCTTGTGCCGTCGTCTTTTGTCCTAAGCCAGGAATCCGAAGAGCTGGTAACAACAGGTTCAACTTCCAAGTTTCTCTTCTTTACCTCCATTTCGCGAATACCCATACATCTGGGAAGGAGTATGCTCATCCGTTTCTCTCTCAACGTTGAAAGAATTTCGTGGTCTCCTAAATCGGGGGTTATGAGGAACGGGTTTTCTTTGGTATAGAGGTTGGAGATAGTGCTCTCCATTACCAATCCCGGCTCAACGGCGACGCCGAAACTTTTCAACAGTTCCGAAAAACCGGGAAGAAAATCAAAGGAGAGAAAATCGAAGAGAAAGATTGCTCTTCCTCCTTCATTGAGGTAGGTCCGAATCGTTTCCACCTCCGTGGGATTAAGGTCTTGTTTGGGCGAAAAGACGAGCAGAAGAGCGGCGTCATCAGGTATTGAAGGATTTTTAAGCAGATCGAGCTCTTTTATTTGATAGTTTTCCTTTTCAAAGCTTGTTTGCAGCCCAAAATCTGAAAGGGTGTATTCATTGTGGCCTAAGAGCTGATAAATCACCGGCTCATAACCGGAGGTAACGTATTGAATAGCGCTTGTAATCCGCTGTTCGACCGTAATCCCTAACAGTTGGGATTGACCTGTTTGTGTTTGGGATAAATCATACAGATCGTAGGGAGTATAAACTCTGTAATTTTCTCCGCTTTCCACTATGACACTGTTGTTGCGGATTTTTTCTTTCTCTTTTTCAAAACGGGCGGTAAATCCCGGGTTTTTTTCTATATCAACATACTCGAGAGTGACCATCTCACTCTGCTTATCGTAGAGAGTCAAGATTTCCGCCACTTCTCCCGATTCTTCACCGATTCGGTATATCCCGTATATATCCACCTTGTGGTCGAGAGAATCGAGCAGTTGCTTTGTTTCATCGGTAAGTGAAAAAAGTTTTGATTCGGTCATGTCGATTTCCACGGAGAGTTGGCCGACTATAAGATTGAGCACGACTAATCCTACAAGGACTCCGGCCGATATGATGGCCGCGTATCCACCGTGACGAACGCGTTTATCTTTCAATGATTCGATGAGTGATTTTTCTCTAGTCACGAAAAACTCCTTTATAGCCAGCGTTTTTTGTCGATTACCCGGACGGTCATGAAAAGGAAGAAGCTTATGAATGAAAGGTAATAGACAATCGCGTCAAGTTTTAGAATACCGATCGTAAAATCTTGATAGCGGTTCACCGGTGAAAGCCATCCCAAGACATCACCGATGAATCCGATAAAAATATCTTCTTGTATAAAAAAGAGGAGAACAATAACCGCGGCACCGATGATCCCTGCACCTATCGACAGCAACAGATGACGGGTGGAGAAATAGAGCCATAACGCGAGTCCCACAACAAGTACGCCGGCAAAAATGATTCCGGAGAGCTTGTCCGTAGGAACGGCCTGCTTCAGGAAGTCCATAATCCAAACAAGAAGCAGTGCGCCGAATGTTATGATCCCGGCGACAACCTGATTATCCGTTGTGGTGCTTACAAAGAGTCCTATTGCAACAAACGATGCGCCCAGCAGGAGAAACCCGATGTAAGCCCCGACCGTCTCCCATGTATCGAGTGAGCCGTGAAAAGAGATAATAAGGGGATAGATGACGGTAATAAGCAGGCTGATTCCTAATAAGACCGTAGCGGCTAAAAACTTGCCCACGACAATATCAGATATTTTCAGCGGGTTAGTAAGAAGAAGCTGATCGGTTTTCATCCTCCTTTCGTCCGTCATTAAACGCATCGTTAGAATGGGGACCACAAGAAGGAAAATAAAGGCTATATTGCTTAAAAAGGGTGAGTACCGAGGGCTTTTGTTAAGCAGAATTTGCGTCGCAAAAAAAATACCGGCAATGAGCAGAAAAAGACCCATGAAAATAAAACCGGTGGGGGTACGAAAATAGGTTTTTAACTCTCGTTTTAGTATTGCAAACATGGTCTTATAAAACCTCCTGCTCTTGTGTCGTAAGATGGAGAAATATGTCCTCTAAGGTTAAATCTTGGGGACGCATAATCAGGATGGGGCATTTGGCTTTGCTCATAGCGGAAAAGACATTTTCACGTATGTCTCGATCGTGCTCGGCAACGATAACCACGTCGTTCGTCCCCGGCTCTTCTCGGGAAGGCCCGATTTCGGCGCTTTTTACCCCTGGAATGGAGTCAATCGCTTTTCGCAAGGAGGATTCCCCGCTTGAGGTTCGAAGAAAGAGTCTGTTCGCGCCGAGAAGCCGTTTGGAAAGGTTTTCCGGTGAATCGGAGGCTACGATGGAACCTCTGTTTATAATTAAAACCCGTTCACAAACGGCGCTTACTTCCGGCAGAATGTGGGAGCTGAGAATGATGGTATGTTCTCTGCCCAATTCTTTGATTAAATTCCGTATCTCGATTATCTGCATAGGATCGAGACCCACTGTCGGTTCATCCATGATCAATATCTGAGGTCCGCCGAGGAGAGCTTGGGCCAAACCGACGCGCTGTTTATACCCTTTCGATAGGTTTTTTATCAATCTTTTATAGACATCTTCAATTTTTGCAAGGGAATAGATTTTTTCCATTTCCCGTTGTATGTCCTTCCTGGAGAGCTGTTTGATTTCTCCCGCGAAATGAAGGTACTCTTCAACCGTCATATCGAAATAGAGAGGAGGTTGCTCCGGCAGATAGCCGATCTTTTTTTTCACCTCCAGGGGGTTTTCAAGGATATCTAAACCATCAACCGTCACCGATCCTTCACTCGAGGAGAGGTAGCCGGTAATGATGTTCATAACGGTGGATTTTCCCGCCCCGTTTGGGCCGAGAAAGCCCACGATTTCATCATCTTTTATTTCGAAATTCAATTTTTCGATGGCTATGTGACGGCCGTATCGTTTCGTGAGGTTTTCTGCCTTTATCACGGTAAGAACCTCCTATAAGGTGTTGATAATATCGAAAGACACAATCCCAACAATACAGCCGGAAAAATGGGTCTGTCAAGAAGGTAATCGCCAAAGATAACAATTGCCTCGTTTTCTTTCCCTTTTCTTTGTGGATTAATTTGAGTATAGTAGTAACAAACGCCACCAAAAAAAAGAAAGGAAACGGAAAGCTATATGGCTGAAAAACTGGAGAAACGGACAAATTTTAAGAAAAGGCGCGGTCCCGTCGTGTTGTGCATTTTAGACGGTGTCGGTTATGGAAAATATAGGGAAGGGGACGGAGTGGTCGCCGCGTACACGAAAACGCTCGATAAAATGCATAAAATGTATCCCCACACCAGACTGAAAGCACACGGGACGGCGGTAGGTTTACCCTCAGACGGGGATATGGGCAACAGTGAGGTCGGTCATAACGCGATAGGCTGTGGACGTGTTTATTCCCAGGGAGCGAAACGTGTTTTTAAGGCAATAGAAGAGGAGGGTCTTTTTAACGGAGAGGTATGGAAAAAACTGGTAAACAATGTGATAACCAACGATGGAGCCCTCCATTTTATCGGTCTTTTCTCGGACGGTAAGGTTCACAGCCATCTCGACCACTTGAGGGCGATGCTTAAAAGGGCAAAATCGGAAGGGGTCACTACGGCACGGATTCATACCCTGCTCGACGGAAGGGATGTCGGTGAAACCTCCGCTTTGGAATATATCGATCCTTTTGAAGAGTTTCTTTCCGAACTAAACAGTGACGGAGTGGACTATCGTATAGCCTCGGGGGGGGGGAGAATGTACATCACCATGGACCGATACGGAGCAAATTGGGACATGGTAAAACGGGGTTGGGAGACCCATGTGCTCGGTGAAGGCCGTTATTTTTCATCGGCCCACGAGGCGGTAGAGACACTCCGTTCGGAAACCGAGGCCATCGATCAAGATCTTCCTTCTTTTGTGATTGCCGAAAACGATAAACCTGTAGGACCGATTGAAGACGGCGACAGTGTCATTTTCTTCAATTTCCGCGGTGACAGAGCGTTGGAAATTACGGCAGCGTTTGAAGAGGACCATTTTGATAAGTTCGACAGAAAACGGCGGCCGAAGATTGAATACGCAGGTATGATGGAGTATGACGGGGACATGCATGTTCCGAAGCAGTATTTAGTGACACCACCGTCGATTGACCGCACCGCAGGTGAGTTTTTAGCCGCGGCAGGTGTTCGTCAATTGGCAATAAGTGAAACACAAAAATTCGGTCATGTCACCTACTTTTACAACGGAAACAGGACCGGTAAGTTCAACCGGGAGTTGGAGGAGTATGTTGAAATACCTTCCGATCAGGTGCCCTTTGAGCAACGGCCGTGGATGAAATGCGCGGAAATTACCGACCGAGTCATCAGCGAGATTGAAAGTGGAAAGTTTGACTTTATTCGACTCAATTATCCGAACGGAGACATGGTCGGGCATACGGGTATTTATCAAGCGGTAATATGCACGATGGAGGCACTGGATATTCAATTGGCGCGATTGGAAGCAGCCGTCAAAAAAGCGGGCGGAGTAATGATTGTTACCGCGGACCACGGTAATTCCGATGATATGTTCATGCATGATAAAAAAACAGGAGCGGTACAGTATAAAGAAGACGGTACACCGAAGGCAAAAACGGCCCACTCTTTGAATCCCGTTCCTTGTATCATTATCGATCCGGAGTTTCAAAACGATTACGAGACGAAACTCAACGAGAACTTGGGAATAAGTTCATTAGCGGCAACTTGTATTGAGTTTTTAGGGTATGTACCGCCGGACGATTACGATCCTTCGGTTCTTGACTGGAAATAAAAGACACGATGAATACCTTCGCATTGGTACGGCCGGGACATCTTAACCATCAAGGGAACCTTTTTGGTGGCCAGATGTTGAAGTGGGTCGACGAATACGCCTGGCTTACCGCCACTCGCGATTATCCCGGCTATACTCTGGTCACACGCGCCATGGACGATATCGATTTTCGAATTCCGGTCCTGAGCGGGTCGATTCTTCGCTTCAATATACAACAGTGTGGAAAGGGAACAAGTTCGGTAACCTATAAAGTAAACGTATATGCCGACCCACCGAATTCGAAAGAGGAGGACAGTGTCTTCTCGACTTCGGTAACGTTTGTCTGTATCGACGAACAGAAGCGAAAAAGGGCGTTACCGGGTAAAATAAATCTTCGCTCCGAAAAAAATTGTTCAGAATGAGGAGGAACGGATGGGTATTCTAGAGGTAAAAAACCTAACGTTAACATTGGACGAAACGATACTTTTAAAGGACCTCTCCATAGATTTTTGGCAGGGTCATGTCCATGCCATTGTCGGACCGAACGGGGCCGGAAAATCAACGTTGGCCCATACAATAATGGGGTTGGAGGGGTATCGCGACCATCGAGGCGACATTGTGCTGGAGGGAGAATCGATCAGAGACTTGTCGATAACGGACCGGGCAAAACGGGGAATTACGTTGGCTTGGCAGGAACCGGCCCGATTCGCCGGCATACCGGTCGGCGATTTTATAAAAGCGGCGGCACGGGACGGAAACGGGGAAGAGATAAACACGGCTTTGGAGAGTGTCGGTTTGGAGCCGAACCGATATCGAAATCGCTCCGTCGATAAAACATTGAGCGGAGGAGAGCGAAAAAGGATCGAACTCGCCTCTATACTTCTCATGAAACCGAAAATTGTTCTCATGGATGAACCCGACTCAGGTGTCGATATAGAAGCGGTAAACTATATTTTTGATTTTATCGGTACATTGAAACAGCAGGGTACGACCGTTATTCTTATAACCCACAGTGTGGAGGTCCTCAAGCATGCGGACCACGGATTTCTTCTCTGTCATGGAAATCTTGTAGACAAAGGGGAGGCCGGCGAATTGATAGCCTACTTTGAGGGAAAGTGTATCCCCTGTACGCATAAAAACGATCCCGAACTCACCGAGGTGCAAGCATGAGTAAACAAGAACTGATCGACGAACTTCTTTCCTCAATCAACATGCATCGTCATTTCGGTGAAAACACCGCTCATGTGGAAATTCACGGCAACAAGGTACTTGGATCTACCGTAGTTGAGGGGTTAACTATCGATGTAGAAGAGCAGACCGAGGGCATTGCGGCACAACTGACGGTTTCGAAAGGATATAAAATAGAAAATCCGGTCCATCTCTGTTTCGGAATGATACCGAAAGACGGTATCCAGAAAATCCAACTGGAAGTATTAATTGAAGAAGACGCGAAAGCGAAGTTTCTCGCGCACTGCACCTTTCCTAACGCGGAGAACATCGAACACATAATGAACGCGGAGATTACGGTACAAGCCGGCGGAACGTATTCCTATTTCGAACGACACGTTCATGGTGAACATGGAGGCATCAAAGTAATTCCTAAGGCGAAAATTATCCTGCATGAGCACGCTTCGTTTTCTACCGAATTCGAGCTACTCAAAGGAAGAGTAGGGCTTATGGATATCGATTACCGAACGGAAGCCATGGCGTACAGTCTTTTAGAAATGAAAGCGCGAATCAGCGGCAGAGCAGACGATGTGGTCAAGATCCGGGAAACCGCGGCCTTGAAGGGGGAATACGCGAAAGGAGTGCTCATTTCCCATATCGCTCTCAGGGACAACGCCTTCGCCGAAATTTACAACGATCTTACCGCGGACGCTCCCTACGCGCAGGGGCACGTCGATTGTAAAGAGATAGTTCAAGGTAACGCGGTTGCGAGAGCGGTGCCGATCGTTCAGGTAAATAACCCGAAAGCCCACGTGACACATGAAGCGGCAATCGGTTCGGTCGATTCGAAACAGTTGCAAACGTTAATGGCCAGGGGGTTGACCGAGGATGAGGCCGTTGACATGATAATCGACGGATTGTTGAGATAGGCAATGGACTTTCATGGGTTGGGCAAATCGATTGCCGAGCTGGTTTCCACCTCTCCATCTCTCCAAGGGAATAATTTTGTCGTTGATATTATAATCAATCCTATTGCGGGCGGGCTGCGAAAGCGACGGTCCGTTAAGCGTGAATATTCGCTTCTGACCGAAAGGAATGAAAAACGACGTCACTCCGGAGAGGGACAATCGATTCATCTTTTTCCTTATACTTTATACATTACCGAATACGCGGGCCATGCTCACCGTATCACAAACCAACTTATAGAAAAGGTCCGCGAGGAAGGTCTGCAAACACGGAACCTCATCATAACGGCGGGCGGCGACGGCACAGCTATCGAAGTGTGTTCCGCCCTTGTAGAAGTCGAAGAGGGAGTGAGAGACCGATTCATTTTATTAAGACTGCCCTTTGGTACCGGAAATGACGGGCTGGACGCGGAGAGTCCGGATGAAGCGTGGGAACTGCTCTCGGGGGAAACAGAGGAACGAAGGATCGGTTACATCACCGTACAACCGAACAACCATCCTCCGGTTTATGCCTTTAACATAGCAAGTATCGGATTAGACGGTTATGTCACCGAGCTTGCAAACCGGCTCAAGCGTTTTGTACCTGTTTCCTTTTACAGTCTCATGGTAAATGTCGCCGCTCTCTTCTATGACCGGAGTGTCGAATCGTTAGTAATGGAGCTTGAAGTACGGGACCATGAAAAACAGTGGAATAGTTCTGAAGAGTATCTGCTTCTCGCTTTTGGGGTAACCGGGAATCGGTCCTACGGAGGTAAAAAACGTATTCTCCCTACCGACGCGAATGTTTGTGTCGTAAAACCGATGTCTCTTTTAAAAAAGTTTGCGATCAAAGATAAGTTTTATACCGGCGAACACGTTGTTTTTAACGAGGCGAAACTGTTTCACGCGTGCCGATTGGTCATTAAGTGCTTCGCCTCTATACCGATGCAGTGTGACGGAGAGGTGTATCGTCTTTCTCCGGACAATTTTCCCCTGACAATGAAGATCGAACCGCCGGTTCTCTCGGTTTTAAGCAAAAAAGAAAGCCATTAGTCGGCATCGCCTCAGAAATCGTAGAAGTACCACTGTTTTGCCAGACTGTGAAAACCGTACTCCTTTACTTTCTCTTCAAAATTCTCCCAATTATCACCATAGTGGGTTAGGACCATTTTTGATTTTATCTCCGCCGGAAGCTCTTTTAATTCTTCAATTCCGGCGTGGACGCCGCCGGTAAAAAATTGACAGTCGTGAAAAATCATCTCAAAATTGAATAGTTCGTTATAATTGAGGACAAGTTCCGGATCGTAGCGGGTATCACTGGTGAACATGATTCGGTCATCAAGGACAACCCCGCAGCTCCAAAACGAATTCTGCCAGCTGTTTTTTCTATCCGGAATATGCTTGGTCCTGAAGAGCTTAATATCGATATTCCCGACTTGTGCCTGAAGTGTTTCTCGCGGGTAACCTTCGGCCCAGCAGGGACGGTTGATGTTCCACATATCCCCAAAATCCAAGACCGATCCTTCCTGTTCCTCATTAAACGCCGAGCCGCCGCGAAGAGACATATCCCATAAGAGCTGTTGGTAGGTTTTATTTATTACGATTGTCGCTTTTTTCCTGGCACCGTAGCGCCCTACAAGCATGACCTCTTCCAAACCTCCGATATGATCGGCATGTGAATGGGTAATCAGGAAGTTTTTTATGTCTGTAACGGTAATACCAAGTTCCCACAATGCTTGGGGGGTCTTTGTTCCGCAATCGATCAAAAAATGGTCCTGTCCCTTCATTACTAAAAGATTTGTCTGGTAGTGCCTTTTTGAAAAAGCGCTTCCAACTCCAACAAAAAAAAGAGTTAACCGACCATCATTTGTCAGGGGAAGTTTGTCGTTATCCATTTTACGTATCTTCATTTATGGGCCTCATGAAATTCTGCAGATTTATTGTCTAATCCTTATTAAAATACTCCGATTCTACCCGGAACACTCGATAATTTTGTAAGAACCTCCTTTGTATTTTTTTATAATTGTCGATATATTTAATGGTATTCATGACTATTTTCTTAATACAATCTATAGGAGGCTTTGTGTGAAGAGATTTTTAGTACTATTTTTACTTATATTTGTCGTAGGCGCGGCTGCGTATTCTGAAGACCGGTCTGAACAAACTGATCAGCCCAAAAACAGTGGACCGCGAGAGAAATCCTCGTCGTTCTCAGTCGCTTTGGGAATGGATTTTTTCAACTATGAAGAAATATTCCTCACTACCGGTGTGTTGTTCAATTTTCCTCTTGCAGTCGCAATGGAAGGATGTATAGGTGCCGATTTCTCTATTTGGCCTCATAAAGATAATGTGAGCGGAGAAATAACACCGCGGTTTTTTATACCTATCAATGCGGGAATTAATTTTCTCTTTCAGAAACAGGAACCGATTTTTCTGCTCGGAGTAGGATTAACTCCCGTTTTCCTCATAGCCCCTCAAACGGACGGTACGGTCGATCCCCTGCGTTTCTATATGGGACCGTATGTAAAAGGCGGTTTACGGGTCCGGGTCCATGAAATGATGAACTGGTATTTTGAAATTCAGCAGGACCTTCTCATCGGTGCTCCGTACTGGGTAAATACGACAACCAGAGTCTATACCGGCATCAATTTCAGGCTTGCTCCCGCTGCTTCACCTAAGTGACTGAAATCCTGTTTTACGATAAGTGCGAGCCCTATGGCCACTCCCGCCTGGGAGAGAATTCCCAGGCCGAGATATCTCTTTATCGTCGCATCGGCTCTGCCGATGACAGCGCCAAGGGAAGCGCCTCCCATCAATCCTCCGGTGCGGCAGGCAATATAAACAAGGCCGATGAGCCCTAAAGAGGGAAGTGCGGAAATATGCAGATTTGCCTTTTGGGTGTTAACAATGAAAACGCCGATCACCATGTTGGTTAGAAGTTGCAGTTTCTTCATCTTGCCGTTCTCGAGTCGATATTTCCGGATAAAAAGGAATCAAACGCCTCTCGTCGGTTTTTCCAAGCAAAGCCGGCTGCGTGATCGATCAATTGATCGGGCGCCTTTACCGACTGATGCAAAAGTAACCGGTACAATTTGTTTACCAACTCATCTATGCCGTTATAGAGACAGCTATCATGGAACTGTTCCGGTATCAATTCAGGGTAGGAAAGTTTGTTCGGAAGAAGGGGATAACAGCCGCAGTTAATCGCCTCAATAACCGAAATGCCGAAGTTTTCCTGTTTCGAGGTGCTGATAACGATGTTGCCCCGACTAAGCCACTTCATATACTCCTTCCGGTCCTCTGCATACCCGTAGCGAACTATCTCCGATCCGAACTCCTCCTGTGCGTTGAGAAACAGTTTCGGCGCCTTGTGGAAGTTTTCTCCCAGCAACGCGAGAGAAAAACGGGCGCCTTTTTCTTTTACGGACCGCAGCACATTGAAAAATAGCTTCGGCTGTTTATCGAATTCCCAACGATGGTTCCATATGATAAGTGGAGGATTCGAGTCTGTTTGCCGGCGGTGATTCGTTTCAGCATCCATTTTGTAAGATTTTTTACGCTCGAGGTGCAGCCGCACCCCAGGGTAGAGAACTGTGGACTTATTTTCTATCTCGTTGATCACCCACAGAGGACGAAACTCAGGAAATTGTTTTAGGAACCGGGGAAGATGGGTGAAAAACTCA
>CAZJBZ010000051.1:0-3212 GCA_964543975.1 uncultured Spirochaetales bacterium | reverse complement strand
ATTTTTATGAAAATGAGAATTGAAAACCACTTTATCGGCCACTAAACAGCTGGTTATGTTGGTAAAACCGTAGTGATAATCGGTTTTTTTACCTTCCGGAACCGGATAAGAGAGTTGGTTCTCATGACAATAGAGGAGTAAAGGAGGAGTTGCAGGTCCCCAGAGTGCTTTAAGGTCGGCGACGCTCATGAGGTCGGTTACGAAAACAAGATCGAATGTGGAAGGGTCCGGCACAAGACGATAGAAAGAGAGAGAAGCTCCTCTCATACGCCACTTCCAGAATCGGTCGGGCAGTGTTTTCAGTGTAAACCTGTGTCTGCTGTTTTCTATTATGCCGTCGGCGAACTCACGATGAGACCCGCCGTAGAAAGGTTCTAAAAAAAGGATTGAGCCATTCATTCATAGAAGCATACCGAGAAATCATTCCTCCATAAAGTAGGTTGATGCCTTCTTTTATTTCATTTATTGTAAATTTTACAATTACCGTATATCCCTGTTTAAAAGAGGCTCAAGTGTGAAAATAAAAGCTGTTCTGTTCGACCTGGATGGTACTTTAGTGAATACAATCGAAGATATAACACATGCAATGAATACCGTCTTACGAGGTTACGGATTACCGGAACACTCTTCAGAAAAGTATAAAGAGATGGTTGGTTGGGGATCGAGGGTGTTGGTTGAAAAGGCGTTGCCCGATGGCGAGCACTCGGACCGGTTTATTGATGAGTGCCTTCACAATTTGGATTCATACTATCATAACAATCCGGTCATCTACTCGGAACCGTATCCGAATGTTCTTTCGTTGCTTTGTTCTCTCCGCGATAATCACATTCCTTTTGGGGTCTATTCGAATAAAACCGATCCTATTGTTCATTCGGTGATAGAAAGGCTATTTACCTATGAATGGTTTTCCGTCGTTCGGGGTGCCGTACCCGACAAACCGACAAAACCCGATCCGGCTGTCGCATTGGAACTGGCTTTAGAGATGGGTTTCGATCCGTCGGACATTATCTATGTCGGTGATTCAGATATCGATATCGACACCGCCAAATCGGCCGGAATGGTTGCCGCGGGCGCTACATGGGGCTTTCGGCCAAAAGAGGTATTACAACAGGCAGGTGCGGATCACCTCCTCAACAATCCTCTTGAACTAAAGAATTATGTGTCAATTTGACATAGTTCATAACTGTTTTGTGTAATACGTTTCTATCTGACACACTCCCCAAAAAATAAGTAAAAGCCGTTTATATCCGAGATGTAATAACTCTTTATAATAGAAGTAATTATCTATCTCACTTTTTTTGGCATGTATCTTGCTAATATAATAGTGATTATTGATATGCAAATTTCACACTATGTATGGAGGATAGAATGAGATATGATAATTCAAAAAAACTGGGAGTAGGTTACGGTTATTTATTTGTAACTCTCTTTATTTTTCTCTTATTGGTACCTATGAGTACTATTGCGGCTCCTATCTTTGAAGGGGGAGAAGCAGATCAAGGAACGGAAGGGGCGAATGAACCGCGGCCCCGAACGGAGATAAAAACCGTTCAAGCGCTTCCTTCCTTTCGGGATGTAGCAAAAGATGTTCTTCCGGTGGTAGTCGAAGTGAATGTGGTTGAGGTCATAGAGCAAAATATGCCCCGAAATCTTTCACCTTGGGATTTCTTTTTCGGCCCCCAGGATGACGGGGGTTCTCAACGGGAGTTTGAGCGGCCCGGCCTCGGTTCCGGTGTCATTGTTCGGCAGAATGGTAATAAAGTGTTCGTCTTGACAAACAACCATGTGGTTGGCAGCGCGGATGAAATAAGTGTCCGATTGTATGACGAACGTGAGTTTGAAGCTACTCTTATCGGAAAAGATCCGAGGACGGACCTTGCTCTCATTCAGTTCAAAACGAGAGAAAACGTACCTATCGCACGCCTCGGCAATGCTGACGGCCTGGCTGTCGGCGACTGGGTACTGGCTGTCTGCAATCCGTACGGTTTCGAATCGACCGTTACCGCGGGAATCGTAAGCGCGTTGGGAAGAAGTGCCGGAACCGGAATGTCTATAGCGGGTTATACCGACTACATCCAGACGGATGCATCGATTAATCCCGGAAATTCGGGAGGAGCTCTTGTCAACCTCGCCGGAGAAGTTGTGGGGATCAACACCTGGATTGCTTCCCAGACGGGAGGCAGTGTCGGAATCGGATTCGCCATTCCCGTCACTATTGCAAAGAAGGTAATAAATGATTTTATCGAATACGGAAAGGTCCAATACGGATGGTTGGGTGTCGGTATCGCCGATCCGGCAACCGATCAATATCCGGGAATACGAGAGAGTCTGGAACTTGGAGACCAATCCGGTTCTCTGGTGGTGAATACCTACAGAGACTCTCCCGCGTATCAAGACGGTATGCTGCCCGGCGACTTTATCGTTGAAGTTGACGGTACGGCAATAAGGGACTCACAACACCTTACTCAAATCGTCGGTGGTAGGCCCCAGGGGGAGAAGGTGGATTTCACCATCATTCGTTACGGTGAAAGAATAACAGTGACCGTTACGCTGGATGAACGGCCCGCGGAGGAGGCGATACAATCGAATACGAACCTCTGGCCGGGAATGGTTGTAATAGAGCCCATCGAAGAGATCCGCAAGCAACTACAGCTTGATTCCGGAGTAAGCGGGGTCGTTGTGGGCGGCGTGACTCCTCAATCCGGACCGGCCGTTGCCGGTTTTAAACCGGGAGACGTCATTACCGAAATAAACGAAGAAAAAATTGATTCGGTCATAGAATTTTATAAAGGCATCAATCAGGCTGAGAAAGGAGAGGTAATGTTTAAAGTTGTACGACAAGGAAGCATTCTTCTTCTCGGTCTCATGAAATAAGGTAAAAACAATGATATCAAGGAGGTTTTACTATGGGTAAAATAATAGGAATAGATTTAGGCACTACCAATTCCGTCGTTGCAGTCATGGAAGGGAAAGATCCTGTCGTGATCACCAACTCGGAGGGGCAGAGAACTACCCCGTCGGTTGTAGCCTTTACTGATAAGGGTGAACGATTGGTAGGACAACCGGCCCGAAACCAGATGATCACCAATCCCGAGAACACCATCTCTTCAATAAAGCGTTTCATGGGACGCAAATACGGAGAGGTCCAGGAAGAAAACTCGATGGCTGCCTATAAGGTAGTAAAAGGCTCGGGAGGCGACGTGCGAATCGAT
>CAZJBZ010000050.1:0-17154 GCA_964543975.1 uncultured Spirochaetales bacterium | reverse complement strand
TACATGGTCTACTACAGCGAGCGGCTCCATGTCGAGGCGGCGGTCCACGCGGGAAACCTCATCAAGGACGGCGTGATCGGGCGTGTGCTGCAGGTGATCGGTCTCGGTCCCCACCGGTTGACCATCGATTCACGGCCGGACTGGTTTTTCAGGAAGGAGCAGTACGGCGGGATCCTCACCGACATCGGGAGCCATCAGATCGAGCAGTTTCTCTATTACGCCGGTGCCGGGGACGCGGTCGTCGTCAACGCGCAGGTGGCCAACTACGCCCACAAGGAGCATCCGGAGCTCGAAGATTTCGGCGAGGCGAACCTCATCGCCGATAACGGCGCTTCCAACTATTTTCGTGTCGACTGGTTTAACCCGGACGGACTCCGAACCTGGGGAGACGGACGAGCGTTTATCCTGGGGACCGACGGATATATCGAACTGAGAAAGTATATCGATGTGGCCCGGGACGAACAGGGTGACCAGCTCTATCTGGTCACCGGCGAGAAGGAAGAACACCTCGAACTTGCAGGTAAGGTTGGGTTTCCCTTCTTCGGTGATCTGGTCCTCGACTGCCTCAACAGGACGGAAAACGCCATGACCCAGGAGCACGCCTTCAAGGCCGCCGAGTTGTGCTTGAAAACCCAGAAGGTGGCCCGACGGATAGAATAACCTCGGCATGTGGCGTGTAAGTGCCGACAACCTCAATTTACGGACGGAGTGTTCTATTATTCACATATCCCCGTTTGACAGAAACCCTATAACCAGTACACTGGTTGCATGAACGCATCAAACAAACAGGAAAACATCCGTTACGTGGTTTTAGACGACGATCCGACGGGAATCCAGACGGTCCACGGTAATCTCCTTTTAACCAATTGGGAGCACAATACGATCCGCGAGGCATTCCGTGATCGTCTCAACTTCTTTTACATTCTCACCAACAGTCGCAGCCTCAATCAACGGCAGGCGGGAGAACGTGTCTGTGAAATCGTCCGGGCGGTCGAAGAGGTCAATCGAGAGTTCGGCTTTACGCTTGTCTACATAAGCAGGTCCGATTCCACCCTCCGCAGCAATTTCCCCGCCGAAGTGAATGCGATTTTAGAGGTGTTGGATCAAGGTTGGTCCGACCCAACCGGTCGTGGAAAGGACGGCAGCCCCGGCCACTCTTCCGGCAACGACGCGGTCATTCTGGTCCCCGAATTTTTCGAGGGCAACAGGATAACCGTAGGAAACGTACACTACATCAAGGAACCTGGGGGATTGCTTCGGGCGGATGAATCGGAGTTCTCCCGTGACTCGGTCTTCGGTTACCGCTCTTCCCATATGCCTACTTATATAGAAGAAAAAACTGAAGGATGCGTTAAACGGGAAGATGTCGTGTGCATTCCTCGCTGGCTTTTTACGGTTGAAAACCATGAATCACTCTATGAGTTACTTCGTAATCTTTCTAATAATTGTTACGTAATGGTCAATGCAATCAACTATTCCGAGCTGCAACTATTTTGTACTATCGCGCGCGAGGTGATGGGCGGGGGGAAACGGTTCCAGTTCCATACCGCCGCATCCTTTGTTAAGGCGATTACCGAAACTCCCGATAAACCGCTTCTCGACCGGTCGATCATTACAAATCACGGTAAACCAGGCTTGTTTGTTATCGGGTCCCACGTGAAGAAAACGACCGACCAGCTGAATACGCTTCTCGCGCAACAAGGTGCGATCGGCATCGAGATTGATGTTGCCGCTTTGCTGGACGCTCCGGAGGAGGAAAAAAAACGTGTTCTGTCAAAAGCTGAGGAAGCGTGGCACACGACCAAAACGCCGGTCCTGTATACATCGAGGGAGGAGTTTACGTTCGAGAATGCCGACGCACGGTTGGAAGCGGGTATGGCTATCTCCCGCTTTCTCGTGCAGTTAATACTGGAGTTTCCGTTCCAACCTTCCTTTCTTGTTGCAAAGGGGGGAATTACCTCAAACGATGTATTGAAAGACGGTTTAGGGGTCGATACGGCTCGGGTTTTGGGGCAGGTGCTGCCGGGAGTGCCCGTTATCAAAACAGACCCGGACAACAGATGGCCCGATGTGCCTTACGTTATATTTCCGGGAAACGTTGGTGATGAGAACAGTTTGGTAGAAGTGTTCAACCGTTTTTCCTCGGTGTAAAGGATGAGACAATTGCCACATATTTCTATTTTGAAAGAGGATCAGGTATAGGAGAAAATAAGTGATACGAATTGCAATAGTCGGTCTCGGAATCATGGGCAGAAAACATTTAGAGTCGTACGAACAGGTAGACGGTGCCGCGGTCGCGGTTCTCTGTGACGAGAGGATCGATACGCAATCCGGCCTTCCTGCGGAAACGGTCACGTTTGATGATTTTTTTAGGATGCTCGATGCGGGAGGTTTCGATGCTGTTGATATCTGCCTTCCAACCTATCTGCATGAAAAATTCGCGATCGAGGCATTGAAGCAGGGTTATTATGTTCTGTGTGAAAAACCGATGGCTTTGAACAAAGAATCGCTCGATGCAATGATCGAGGCGGAAAAAGTAAACGGCGCGGTCCTTTCCGTTGCCCATTGCCTCAGGTATTGGCCTGCCTACGCCGAAGTAAAACGGCTGGTTGACACCGGAGAGCTCGGCCCGGTGCGGTATGCCTCATTCGAGCGATACTCCGAGGTCCCCGCCTGGGCCGCCGGCGGTTGGCTGACCGATCCGGTCAAATCCGGAGGTGCGGCGTTGGATCTCCATATCCACGATACCGATTTTATTCTCTATTCGTTCGGTCTTCCTCGGTCGGTGGTCTCACAAGGTCTTACAGACGATAAGGGAGGTGTCTCGCAAATTTCCACCCACTATCGGTACGATGATAAGGTGGTCACTGCCTCAGGCGGATGGAGCGTTTCCAAGTCATACGGTTTTACCATGAAGGCGTTGGTAAGCTTCGAGAATGCCACCGCGGTAATCGATTTTAATTACCCGGCGGACAACGGGTCGAAGGGCCCATCCGGATTGGCGATCTATCCGGAAGAAGGAACTCCATATTTTCCCGATGTGGGGACGGAGGACGGTTATGTCCGCGAACTTCGCGATTTCACAGCTTCCGTTCGGCAGGGCAGGCCGTCGGCGATCATCTCTTCAGAGCAAGCGGCGTTATCCGTGCGGGTCTGTCTCGAAGAAATTCGATCCGTCAGAGAAGGACGAGAAATTGAGTTGCGGGCCGGGCAGGACCACAGGCATAACGGCGGCGGCCCGGCAAAATCTTGAAGGAGTAATCGATGAATAAAAGAATCGGAGTAATGTCCTCGTTGACGAAAGATGCGGACAATTTTCAGACGGTCCTGGAATACGGACTCTCCACCTGTCAGCTGGTAAGCTGGGACCCGTCCCTTTGGACTGAGGAGACTGCCGAGGCCGTAGTACGAACGAAACAGGAGACGGGCATCCATGTCCCTGGATTCTGGGCCGGTTGGACGGGACCTGCAGTGTGGGATTTCGAACAAGGACCGGATGCGTTAGGAATCGTTCCTGAAAAATATCGAAAAACGAGAGTAGAGGAGCTGAAGCGGGCGGGTGATTTTGCCGCGGCATGCGGTCTACCCGCAGTGATCACCCATTTGGGCTTTATCCCGGAGAACCCCGGCGACCCCCGTTTTGCCGAGGTGGTTGTAGCGGTGGCGGAAGTGGCCGGCTATCTGGAAGATCTGGAGCTGCAGTTTTGGTTTGAAACGGGGCAGGAGACTCCGGTGACTATGCTGCGGCTTATCAAAGAGAGCGGCAAAGCGATGGACAGACCAAACGGAGCAAAAATGTTGGGAATCAACCTCGATCCGGCAAACCTCATCCTCTACGGAAAGGCCAATCCCATCGACTCCCTGGATGTGTTCGGTGACTACATACGAAATATCCATGTGAAGGACGGTCTTTATCCCACCGATCCCATGAAACTGGGGACGGAGGTGAAGGTGGGTGAGGGAAAAGTCCGGTTTCCCGAGTTTGTCCGCGCCTTGGAGGGGGGAGGCTTTACCGGAGAGTATATCATCGAACGGGAAATCTCAGGCGAACAGCAGCGACAGGACATCGCTGACACGGTGAAGTACCTGGAGGGATTGTTATAGCGAATCGTCTTGGAGTTCTTGCCCGAAAACCTTTGTTGCTTTATTTATTTCAACTAGTCTGCTCTGTCGGTCCAAGTCTTTCGCCTGTTTTATTGCCGATAGAACAATATTTCGCTCAGCATTATCCAATCTTTGAATACTGTCAATTAATGAAGGGATATCTTCTTCAGGAATTACGATAAAACCATGTTTATCAGCATGGATCAGGTCACCTGGTTTTATCGATGCGCCGAATACTTCTACTTCACAATTCCAGCGGACGGGACAGCTGAAGGCATGACCGACACAGAGTTGTTTTGCCAAAACCTTGAACCCTAATGAACGCATCTCATCGATATCTCTAATTGCACCGTCTACAATCGTTCCTTCACACCCTAATGCTTTGTGTATGTTGCTGTTGACTTCACCCCAATAGGCTCCTTTGTAGTTCGGTTTATCCAAATCCTGAACAACAACAACGGATGGACCTCGAAAATCGGCAATATAAGCTCGATACTCTTCCCATCTTTTATCTGCATTTTCAGCATGTGCGGGATTTCCGGGTTCGATAACTACGGTAGCCGCGTATCCCACGAGTGGTTCGACCTCCGGCATAAAATCGGTGGTCGCTTCAATGTTGTGCACGATGTCCAGCCTATTAATCTGAGTTATAGCTTCTAATCCGTTATACACCGCGGGTGTCGGCCACTGTTTTAATTGCATGAGTGTGTTAACCATGAATTTTGTCATTGTTTCTTCCTTTTTTCGCAAGAATGGGATACTATAAAATGTAATGTATGATGCAACATTGTTGCATCATATTTTTTTCTAGAAATATTTCTTGATATATCATACCATTTGTAATATACTTAATCAATGGAAGGAATTGTAAAATTCATCATTTTAACTGTGCATAAAAATAGCAATCCCTACAGTATATAATAGTGATATTTTGGAAATTGTCTTACGCCGGTATTTTAACAGAAGCTCAATAATTTTATAATACAAGAAGATATTACATTATGAACGAGAAAAATAAGAGATCCCTTTCACAGGACGCGTACAAAATTCTACTCAATAGGCTGCTCTCTAATCAATTGGTCCCGGGTGAAATACTCAACAGGCGGGCGGTCGCTGAAGAATTAGGAATAAGTGTAGCACCGGTACTCGAGGCGATGCTTCAATTGGAGGCTGAAGGATTTCTGGAAAGTATGCCCAGGAAAGGAACAAGAGTACGACCTATCAAAGAGGATGACGTAAGGGGGCATCTTATTGTTCGAGAAGCCCTCGAATGCCAAGCTGTTAGGATGTATTGCGGTGATGCGGTTAAACAATGCGAGGCCAACCTAATCCCTTTAGCTGAGGAAATTGATTCTTACACAGAAGCGACACCGGAGAGGAGCAGGCGCGATATTGACTTGCATAAAAAGCTTGTCGGTCTAACAAAATGCTCCATATTAATAGAAGAATACAACCGAATTATGAAAGTTGGTGTTTTCCATATAATGAACAGGTTTCTCCCTATCAGTGACAAAAAAGTGATGCTCAGCCATGTGGAGTTGATTAAGCATCTACGTAAAGATGATCCGGATGCGATGGAAAAACTTATGAGGGAACACTTGCGAAGTGGTAAACATCATTTCTTAGACGATTATTATAAATATTAAATGAGGCACTTGCAAAAATCACTATTTTATCCGAACTGAAGTAGTTAAATAATTACAATATTAGTAATTGACATTTTTGCAAGTGCCAAATAATCCTATTTTGAAATCGGCTCAAATGTGATGAGCTTTTTTACCCTCACTTTACAATTAGTTTTTTAATCCCAAAATTGTATCTTTACTGTTATAACACTTGATATATCACCTGTTATATGATATTCTTCTAAAAAGTGATCGATCAACGGAGGTACGAATGAAATCATTACAGGGGATTTTTCCGGCTTTACTTACTCCATTTGATAAAAACGGTAAAATTATTGAAACTTCTCTCCGAGCGATTGTGGAACGTAATCTAAAAGCTGGTGTTAACGGTTTTTATGTTTGTGGAAGCACCGGAGAAGCTTTTTTACTCTCAATGGAAGAACGAAAACGGGTAGTTGAAATTGTAATTGACGCTGTTAATGGCAAAGCTGCCGTTATATGCCATATCGGGGCAATTGGTACCGATCATGCCATTGAGCTGGGCAAGCATGCCGTTCAAGCCGGAGTGGATGCAGTATCCTCTATCCCGCCGTTTTACTACAAGTTTTCCTCAGACGAAATTATGAACTATTACATCGATATATGGGAAGCGTTAAAAACAAAAATAATCCCTTACAACTTTCCTTCTTTCTCCGGTGTAACCTTGACTCCTGATATGATCAAGGAAATGGGAAAAAAAGCAGATATAGCCGGCATTAAATTCACCTCAAACGACCTTTTTCAATTGGAACGGATGAAGAAAGAAGCACCTGATTTGCTTGTTTATAACGGATTTGACGAGATTTTTTTAGCCGGACTGGTAATGGGTGCCGAAGGTGCCATCGGAAGTACCTTTAATGTAATGGCGGATAAATTTATCGGGATTTGGCGGGCCTTTTCCGGAGGTAATATAACTGAAGCAAAAAGCATTCAGGCTATAGCGAATGAGGTTATCGAAGCGTTAATTCAAACACATAGTATGTTTAATGCAGAGAAGTATCTTTTAGAACTCGAAGGGATAGAGATGGGTGAAGCTAGAAAGCCCTTTGCTCCTTTGACGGATGAAGCAAAGGATTCATTAAAAAAAGTTTATAACAAATACCTGAGGTAACTGCAAAAATCACCATTTTATCAGAATTGAGAACAATAAATACTAACATTGTAAGTATTTGTATTTTAGCAATTACCCTGAACCTATCCCTGTTTTATAAGCAGCTTGAGTATGAAAATGAATTCGATTGAGAGAGTTAAAACATTATTATCAGGTGCACTTCCCGACAGACCCCCCCTTTACGATGTTATCCGCAACGATGCAGTTATCGAGTATTTCAGTGGTGCTAAACTGAGACGTGAAAACGCTAAAGAAACGGTGATCGAGGCTCACACTAAAGCACTTGATGCCACAAAGTCGTTTTTCCGTCTACCGGAATTCCAGCCCGGAAGTGTTGAGATCAACAGTTTCGGACAAAAAGTTGTTAGACAACGATGGACTTCCTGGGTCGAGCATCGCATATACGCATCCCCTAATGCATATGTTACGAAAAAGAGCGCATTGACTGAAAAACCATGGGATTGGGGGCCTGATGATGCGGATTTGTTGCAGAAAAATCTTGAAGAGTGGCATAACCTGAACGAAGAAAGCGGTGATTTGGTGATGAATTTTGGATTACCGGGCCCCCCTCGTCTCGATGATCTTTTTACCGAGGTTGGCTTAATGGCTTTTTCCTACTATATGGCGGATTGTCCTGCGATATTGCATCGGCAGATCGAATACAGGTTTGAAAAAATTATTCAAGCAGTCAACCGGATTGAACCTCCATCCTGCGGGTTGATAATCGATGAAACGTGCGATATGGCATTCAAAACGGGCCTTATTTTTTCACCCTCCTTTCTAAAGACCTCTTTTATACCAGGGTATAAGCGATTGTGCTCGGCAGCCCATCGTAAAGGGTGGAAGGTCCTTTTCCACTCAGATGGTAATTTGATGGAAATTCTCGATGATCTTGTTGAAGCGGGTATCGATTTGCTTCATCCGGTAGAACCGATGGCCGGGATGGACCCCGGTGAGATACACAAGAGATACCCCGATCTTATTCTGTGCGGAACAATCGATGTGAGCGAACTGCTTCCCTTTGGAAGTCCCGGAGAGATTCGAGACCAGGTGAAGAAGAATATCGAAGCTACGGACGGTAAAATAATGATCGGCTC
Organism: uncultured Spirochaetales bacterium; assembly: GCA_964543975.1. Classification (GTDB taxonomy): domain Bacteria; phylum Spirochaetota; class Spirochaetia; order SPDA01; family CAZJBZ01; genus CAZJBZ01. Next base: position 9,178 of record CAZJBZ010000050.1, on the reverse strand, counting down.
GAGTACCGAAATCAATAACGAAGTTCCGCTGCAAAATTATCTGGCCCTTCATGAAACAGTTGTAAACTACTCCCATTAGTTCTTTCCTTGGAAGCGTTAGATAGACATTATAAATTGGATTACCATAATTAAGTGTTGTTCTGTGTTTCTATTGACAATGAGGTGGATATAACATAAGATATATTTATTGATATTTCACAAAGGAGATTTTATGAGCAAGACTGTAGCAACTCTCTCACGGGAGGTTCCTGTACTATTGGAATGTGATGTATTGGTTGTCGGAGCGGGGATGAGTGGCTTCTCGGCTGCGGTTTCAGCTGCCAGGACCGGTGTGAACGTTGTCATAGCAGATAAAAATCACTTTCCGGGAGGAGTGGCCACAAGTGGACTTATGTGCAGCATTACGAACTATTTCATTACTCGAGACGGTGAACAGGTGACAAACGGATTACCTATAGAATTCATTAATAGGTTGGTAAGTGAAAACGGTAGTATGCCCGGATATCTTCGTCCTACGCAACCCCAGATTCCGAATGATCCGGAGATTGTTAAACGGGTCATGATAAAGATGCTTCGTGAAGCAAAGGTTCGGTCGCTCTACGGCAGTGTATTAACCGATGTTATCTTGGAAGGGAATGAAATAAAAGCGTGTGTTTTCAATGGGCGTGATCAGACTTTCGCAGTCAGAGCGAAACAGTTTGTTGATGCAACCGGGGATTTATGTATCGTGAGAAGAGCCGGCGGTAAGTATGAGGAAAAGGATGACGGTGCCACTCTGTTAAACCGTATGGCAAACGTTGATATCAATAAAATAATCGACTGGCTTGAACAACATCCTGAAAGCTATTCGCCCCAAAGTGATGTTCCAACGAGTCTTGAAGACACGATTAAGAACTGGCGTGATTATGGTGTTTTTCATCTTCCTCATGGCGGAGGAAATGCGATAGAGGTCGTTAAAAACGCTCTAGAAGGAGGCAAGTATCGTGACACATATGGGAAACATGCCGAGAATCTTGCCTGCTTTGGTCTTTTCTCAGCTCTCTGTAACCGCGGTACGGTCCTCATCAACTCTAATTGGTTTTATGGCGACTGTTATAATATTATTGATGAAAGTGAACGGGAAGAGGAAGGAAGGCTGCAAGCTGAACTGCAGGCACAATTTCTTATCAACTATTTTCCAGGATTTGAAAATGCCTATCTATTAGAGACGGCTTGTGAAATCGGACATCGAATTTCAAGAACATTCATTGGGAACCTGAGAATGAGTTGCGATGATTTCGCCGACGGAAAACAGTTTCCGGATGTGATCGGATTGACGTCCGAGGTAGATCGTCGAACGAAACCGTTCGGACTGTTAAAAAACCCGGGTAACGTTCCGCTAAGCATTCTTGTTTCTAATGAGCTACCGAATGTGATTGTCGGTTCGGCAAAAAATCCAAGCACGGAAAAGCCGGGGATGATGCGGGGGCAAGTCGGTTGTCTTGTCCTCGGTCAAGGTGCAGGTGTCGCCTCGGCAGAGGCAGCCAGACAGAATACACCCATACATTCCGTCCACACGGAAAAAGTGCAGCAAGAATTAAAGAGACAAAATGTTCGGTTGAAGTAGATATGAAACTCTACAGGTAAAGAACAATATTTTTGTTGACAAGGGGCAAATGAGAGGTTAGGATATATGTAATGATATATCACTTAATATAATCTGTGGTATTGGATAGAGGATTTTTTGGCAGATGGACAAAAATGATTCTATTAATCCGAATTCAATCCGCACTATTGTATTTAGGAAAGGAGGTGATGCGGGGCAATATGAAAAAGTCCACAATCTTTTTCGAACATATTATTTTGAAAAGTGAACTAATACTAAATGAAAGGAGAATTGTATGAAGATGAAAACATTTTTTTCACTCGCAACGATAATCTGCTTAGCTATTGTGTTACCCGGATTAATCTTTGCAGAAGGTCAAGCGGAAGAACAGGAACAGGTATTGAATGTTCCTTTTGATCCTATGAGTACTGAAGCGTTCGATACTCCTCACTGGGCGACTGGTCAGGGAACTACCATGATTTTCAGTAGCCTCCTGTTTGTCGATGATGATCTTATTCCCGGCAAGGGAGACTTGGCTGAAAGTTGGGACATTTCCGCGGACAATACAAAGTTTACATTCCATCTGAGGGACGGGTTGAAATGGCACGATGGAGAACCTCTCACTGCTGAAGATGTGGCGTGGACCTACAAGACCCTTCTTCTAAACTCAAGAAAGGTTCCTATTATTACCAATGCTTTGGAAAGTCTTGAAGGGGCAAAGGCGTATATTGACGGAAGAGCGGACAATGTAAAGGGAATTAAGGTCATTGACGACAAGACAATCGAACTTACACTATCTGCCCCCAATGCAGTATTTCTCAACGGTTTATCGTGTACCTATATTATCCCGAAGCATCTGCTGAAAGACGAAAATCCGGAACGACTTCATCATTCGGATTTTTACATGGAACCGGTCGGTTCGGGGCCTTATAAAATCGTTAGGCGGGAGCCTGGGAACTACACAATGCTTGAAGCGTTTGAAGACTATTATGCTGGAGAACCCACAATAAAACAGGTGGTATTCAGATCGTGGGACAACCCTGTTCCTGCGGCGGAAGCGGGCGAAGTTGATTTTATGCAGACCAACGATGTTACTATCGGTATTGACTTAATGAAAATCGAACACATGGAGGTAACACCGGTTCCGATGGCTTATCTGCGATTCATGGCAATTAAGGTTGATACTCCGCCGTTTGACGACGTCAGGGTACGAAAAGCGCTCTACCATGCTATCGACAGGAAAGCATTAGCGGAAGATTTCTTTCAAGGATACGCGGTACCGATCGATACCAATATGTATCCCGGATTTTGGGTCAATGATGAGTTGACTCCTTACGATTATAATCCCGAAAAAGCAAAACAGTTGCTAAAGGAAGCGGGATGGGATTCGGATTATGTAATAGATTTGATATTCTATTATAATGACCAAGGGACGCGTGATTTTATGTCCGCGATTCAGTACTACTGGAGTGAAGTCGGTGCACAATGTGAACCTCGGTTGGTTACCGGAGATGTTACGGGGATTATCAATGAAAAGCGCACCTACGATATCTGGTACGGTGCGACAGCCTGTACGGACCCGGTCGATCATTTGGGAAGATGGCTTTCCAATTTTAACTCTGGGACCGGTTTCCAAAATGCGCGCTACGATGAGGTTTTCCAAAAAGCATCCCAAACCATTGACGCGAACAAGAGAAAAGAGTACTACGATGAAGCACAGGCGCTGCTGCACGAGAATGTCGTTACTATCCCGATGTATTCACCGAATATTTTTATTGCGCAAAATAAACGTCTCGAAAAACCGTTTATCGAATCAGATATGTGGTGGCACCACTACTACCAGTGGGAAACGTGGGAATTTTCAGAATAATTGCGTTAATTCCGGGAGGGCATTTGCCCTTCCGGATATTTTGTAGATGGGAGTAATCGATGCATACCTATATCATCAGACGAATTCTCAACATGATTCCGACTTTACTTGTTTTAAGTATTTTGATTTTTATAGGCATGGAATTAACTCCGGGTGATGCTGCTTCCTTTCTCCTTGATCCTGATGTTCCGCCGGGGGACATGGAGAAAATGCGGGAAGCAATCGGTTTAGACAGGCCCGCTCATATACGGTATCTCATTTGGATGAAGGAAATCGTTACCGGTAACCTTGGGTATAGCCTTATTGACGGTTCTTCAATTGGTAAAACTTTGATGCGTAGATTACCGGCTACTATAGAATTGATGTTGGCAGCACTGTTTATATCTACCGTATTAGGCACAACTTTAGGTATTATCAGCGCGTTGCGACGTTATTCGTTTGTTGATCATACCTTAACGGTAATGGGGATGATTGGGTTATCTGCACCGAACTTTTTTGTAGGGTTGCTGGGAATCTATGTTTTCAGCTTAAAGTTAGGAATTCTCCCTGTAGGAGGTAGGTCCAGCCCTTTTTCTACCGGTTTTTTTTCTAGAATTCCGTACATTATTCTTCCCGCTCTCGTATTGGGATTGGCATTGACAGCGGGTTTGATGCGCTATTCTCGCTCAACCATGATCGATGTTTTGAACAAAGATTATATTGTTACCGCACGCAGTAAAGGACTTCCTGAATGGAGAGTCAATTTTGTCCACGGCTTTCGTACCGCCCTTATTCCGATAGTAGTCCTGCTTGCCTTCCGGTTACCATTGTTAGTTGGAGGTTCGGTAATAATAGAAAGTGTATTTGCGTGGCCCGGTATGGGTATGATGTTCCTCCATGGTGTTCAAAGCAGAGATTACAATGTGGTCATGGTTGTGGCCCTTCTGATGGCGACCGCCATACTGTTTGCGAGTTTACTTATAGATGTCTTGACGGCAGTTTTAGACCCGAGAGTTCGGTACGATTAAACGACTTTATATGTTTTTCATTAGGAGGTAATCTTGAGCAATCCTGCACCATCTACCGATAGAATTTCATTTTTAAAAAGTCGTAGTTGGCGGACATTTAAAAAACATAAATTGGCCCTTTTGGGTTTTATTATCCTTTCTATATTAATTTTTTTGGCCGTTTTCGCGCCCCTTGTTGCTCCTTATAAACCAGATGCCATAAATTTGGCAAAAGGGTATGCGCCACCTTCTCGGGAACATCTCTTGGGGACCGACAGAATCGGAAGAGATTCATTAACCCGTCTTATTTACGGCACGAGAGTTTCTTTGATTGTCGGGTTAGGAGGTGTTGCAGTGGCCGGGATGATTGGGATGGTCCTCGGCAGCATATCCGGCTTTATTGGAGGGCGGATCGACAAATCGTTATTAAAGGTTTCGGAAATTGTTATCTGTTTTCCGCCGCTCGTGCTTATCCTTATGTTGGTTACCATTGTTGGACAAAGTATCCGGAATATTATTCTAATATTCGGTTTCACCCAATGGGTTTCTATGTATCGGTTAGTACGCTCTCTCTTTCTTTCTCTGAGGGAAGAAGAGTTTGTTGAAGCTTTGGAAGCATTCGGAGTTAGTAAAGTGTCTATTATGTTTCGCCATATGCTTCCTAACGCTGTCGCACCGTTAACGGTTTGGATAACCTTATCGCTTGCAGGGATGATTTTGCAGGAAGCCGGTCTTAGTTTTTTGGGATTAGGTGTTCCTACGGGAATTCCTTCATGGGGCAACCTGCTCTATGCTGCTCAGGAGTTGAGTGTCCTGAAAGACAGACCCTGGTTATGGATACCGCCCGGTATTATGGTTTCGCTCGCTGTTTTATCAATAAACTTTTTAGGTGATGGTTTGAGGGACGCACTTAATCCTAGGAAATAATCAAAAAGAATGACAACCAAAAAACCGGGAAATTTGAAAAAAATGGTATTGAGGTAAGGAGATTGGTGTGAGTGATGAATTGCTGAAAGTTGATAATCTAAAGACCCATTTTTATACCGACGAAGGGGTTGTTAAAGCTGTTGACGGTGTTTCGTTTAGTATTAAAAACAATATGATCTTAGGAATTGTGGGCGAAAGCGGCTGCGGGAAAAGTGTGACCGCCCTTTCAGTGTTGCGCTTGTTGCCAAGTATCGCACGGATTGAAGAGGGGCATATTCTTTATAAGACCCGTGAAAATAAAATGATCAATATCGAAGCATTGGACCCAAAGGGAAAAGCGATGCGGAATATCAGAGGCGGAGAAATATCGATGATATTCCAAGATCCTATGACCTCTCTTAATCCAGTTTATTCGATTGGTTTTCAGATAGTAGAAAATATAATCTACCATTTTGACATTCATAAAAGAAAAGCGGTCAAGCAGGCTGCTGACATGTTGAATAAGGTGGGTATAGCCAATTCAAAGGAGAGAGTACAGGAATACCCTCATCAGTTTAGCGGCGGCATGCGGCAGCGCGCGATGATAGCGATGGCATTGGCATGTAATCCGAATTTGCTCATAGCCGACGAACCGACAACCGCCCTTGACGTTACAATTCAAGCCCAAGTACTCGATTTAATTCGGGCGTTAAAGGACCAATATAAGATGTCGGTCATGCTGATAACGCATGATATGGGGGTCGTGGCGGAGATGGCTGATGAAGTTGTGGTAATGTATATGGGAAAAGTTGTCGAATCAGCTCCGGTTACAGATATTTTTAACGAACCGAAACATCCCTACACAGTAAAACTGCTTCAATCAATTCCAGTCCTAGGCTCAGGACACGACCAACAAATAAAACCGATTCAAGGAAGCACTCCGAACCCTCTCGAACTCCCTCATGGGTGCAGTTTTGGCCCGCGCTGCGATCATTATACGAAAGAATGTGATGAGGTCCCCCCATTGTTCACTGTTGGTGAAAATCACCAGGCAGCCTGCTGGCTCCACCAGGAGGTATATGCCGATGTCTGATCAGAACACAATATTAGAAGTAAACGGCTTAAAAAAGTATTTTCCCATCCAAAAAGGGTTGTTCAGAAAAGTCGTCGGCCATAAAAAGGCGGTAGACGGGGTCGATTTTTCTATTCGACAAGGAGAAACTCTCGGTTTAGTCGGAGAGAGTGGTTGCGGAAAGACAACCCTTGGTAAATGCATTTTGCAGCTGTTAACCAGCACCGAAGGCGAAATCCATTTTTGTTTCGCTGATGGGGCAAGAAAAAACCTTTTGCAATTGAGCAAAGATGAGATGAAGAATGCCAAAAAAGAAATCCAAGTTATTTTCCAGGACCCTTATTCTTCTCTCAATCCCAGTGCATCTATCTATAAAACAATGGAAGAACCTCTCAGGATCCATGGGTTTAAAAACATAAAAGAGAGAATCGGAAGTTTGTTGGAGTCGGTCAACCTCGATGCGGATTATATGTTTCGTTACCCTCATGAGTTTAGTGGCGGTCAACGCCAGAGAATCGGTGTTGCCAGGGCATTGAGTGTGGAACCCCGACTCATCATCTGTGATGAGCCGGTTTCCGCCTTAGATGTTTCGATCCAAGCGCAGGTGTTGGAACTGCTGAAATCTTTCCAGAAAGACTTAGGGCTTACCTACCTTTTTATCGCTCATGATATTAGTGTAGTAGAGTATATTAGCGACAGAATCGCGGTGATGTATCTCGGTCGCATTGTTGAATGCGCGCGTTCGGAGAAGCTCTATCACAATTGCCGACACCCCTATTCGGAAGCACTGATCTCCGCGGTGCCCATTCCGGACCCAAATAAACAGAAAGAACAAATAATATTAGAAGGAGATGTTCCTGATCCTGGCTCGCCGCCGTCCGGATGCCATTTCCATCCGCGTTGTCGTTATGTTGAGGATGTGTGTAAGCAGGAGAATCCGCAGCTTCTACCGTTACCAGATGATAAGGAACATTTTGTCGCCTGCCACGTCGTGCATAAATATTTTCGGGACAATTAATCCTTCACAGTAAGCAAGGGAGAATTCAATGAAAGTAACCTGTCCATCTCATAAAATACCGGTTATAAACGATTATGATGTTGTTGTCGTTGGGGCCGGTGTGTCAGGCATCTGCTCTGCTCTCGCCTCGGCACGTAGCTTGGCCAAAACACTCCTTATCGAGAGGAGTGGTCAGTTGGGTGGCATCGCAACTGCAGGATTAATGGCTTCACTCACAAACACCTTTTTCGATAAGAACGGGAACCAAATTGTAAACGGTATCCCTTATGAGCTTGTACAGACGTTGGTTGAGAGGGGTGTTGTTCCTGCAGAGTGGAGTAATCCCGCGGTACCCCAAATTCCGCACAACTCCGATGAGTTTCAGGGAATGGTATACGAAAAATTGATAACCGATAAGGTAGATGTCTTGATGATGACGGCGCTCACCGATGTTGTCATGGGCGATGAGGCGGTTCAATACATAATCTGTGACAATTATACGGGGAAACAGGCGATTTCCGCGTCCTCCTTCGTCGATGCCACCGGTGACGCGAGTTTGGCGGCAATGGCAGGCGCGCCCTTTGAATATTTCGACGGAATGGTTCAAAACCAAGGATCAGTTTCGAACGGGGGAACCGTTGACAGAGAATCGGGTTTGGGCGTAGAAAAACAGGATTTGACAAAAAAGTGGAGCGAGGCGCCGAGGCTTGCCACCTTGATGTTCGAAATGGGGAATGTAGATCTTGATACAACATTCGACTATTTTGAGAAACACCCTGAAGATTTTAACGAGAAGAGAGACATCTTTACCGGTTTTTCCGATTTTCGCGAGAACTATCTTTCAAGGAATATTTTTCACATTCCTCACGGTGGAGGGGCAGACATAAAACCCCTACAAGAGGCTATAAAGCGAGGAGAATATTCCAAGAACAAGGGACTCGCTACGGGATTAGATGCACTCGGTTTGTTTGGGCTACGTGGTTCAAAGCGTGTATTGGTAAACAGTAATTTTTTTAGTGTTGATCCGATAAATGATATGTTTTCATATTCGCGTGCGCTTCTTGAAGGGAAGCTTCGTTGTTTGGAGACGGCTGCAATTTTGAAAAAAGTGATGCCCGGTTTTGAAAAGACCTTTATTACACACATTGCTTCCGAACTGGGAATGCGGATAACAAGGACTATACAAGGCCGGAAGGAATTTCAATTAAACGATTTAAAATTACCTGTAAAACAGGATGATGTTATCGGCTCCATTCCCGGATGGGAATTAGGCCCTAACGGGAAGGGTATTGCCGGCTTCTCCGTAGAACTCCCATTAGGGATGCTCTTACCAAAACGGGTGAAAAACTTGATTATCGGGAGTGGCCGGAGCGTTTCCGGCCGTAGTGCGGTGAGATCGGCGTTGCGTGGTCAGGCTATTTGCATGATTGTGGGGCAGGCTGCAGGTGTAACGGCTGCGCGTGCCTCAACAACGGCCAAAAGTGGAAGCGGAGACATCCCCGCCCTTCCGATAGAGGAAGTACAAAAAGCCTTATTGGAACAAAATGTTTATTTGGGTGACAACAAGCGTCTGAAAGAGCTCGGTCTACTTTGAAAACGATTCAGAGTTATGGTATTGAAAGCGGAAAGGTATATTAATAAATATTATGAAAAAGGAAAGACAGATGTTTACACGAAATGAATACAAATCTTATTTGTTGTTGGATGAAAGAATCATTGAAGAAACAAAAAATGTTCGGATTGCCTTGGGCAGTATAGAAAA